>JBGPYP010000182.1:0-5444 GCA_041493285.1 Casimicrobiaceae bacterium | reverse complement strand
TGCCGGTGGCGCTGCCGCCGCTGGTGCTCGCCTTCGGGTTCATCCTCGTGTTCTCCTCGGACACGCTGCCGTGGCTCGGCAGCATCTGGCTTCTCGCCGCGGGGCACGTCGTGCTCGCGCTGCCGTACTTTCTGCAAGTCGTCGTCGCGGACATGCAGCGGCTGGGCCTGCGCACGCTCGAGGACGCGGCCGAGTCGCTGGGCAGCCGCGGCTGGCAGCGCTTCGTGCACATCGTACTGCCTGCGCTGCGCCAATCGATCCTCGCCGGATTGATCATCGTGGCGGCGCTGTCGATCGGCGAGTTCCAGTTCTCGAATCTGGTCGCGGGCTTTCTCAATCGCACCTATCCGGTCGTCCTGCTGCAGGCGTTCTACGGCGCGACCGGCTTCGCGTGCGCGGCGACCGTGATCCTGCTCGCGCTCGCGCTCGTGGCCGCGGTCGCGGGCAGCCTGGCCGCGGGCGGCGCGACGCGCTGGAAAGCGATAACGGCATGAGCGCACGCGCTACACCCGCCGTTTCGCTCGAAGGCGTGACCTATCGCTATCCCGGCACGCAGGCCGGCGTGTTCGACGTCACGGTCGACATCGAGCCCGGCGAGCTGGTCGTCTGCCTCGGTCCCAGCGGCTGCGGCAAGACCACGCTGCTGCGGCTCATCGCCGGCTTCCTCAAACCCGACGCCGGCGTCATCCGCCTGGAAGGCGAGGACGTGAGCGCGCTGCCGACGCGCTCGCGCGAGTGCGGCGTCGTGTTTCAGGCCTACGCCTTGTTCCCGCACATGCGCGTGTGGGAGAACGTCGCGTACCCGCTGCGCGTGCGTGAAGTCGCGCTCGACGAGCGCCGCCGGCGCGCCGCGGAGATGCTCGAGTTGGTGGGCTTGACCGGCCTCGCCGAGCGCCTGCCGGCGCAACTCTCCGGCGGCCAGCAGCAGCGCGTGGCACTCGCCCGGGCGCTGGTGTTCGGACCGCGCGCGCTGCTCCTGGACGAGCCGCTCTCCGCGCTCGACGCCGCGACGCGCGTGGCGATGCGCGACGAGGTTCGCCGCATCCAGCGCACCCACCACATCGCCACGCTCCTCATCACCCACGATCAGGACGAGGCGCTCTCGCTCGCCGACCGCATCGTCCTGCTCAAGGACGGCGCTTTGGTGCAGACCGGCTCGCCGCAGGAGATCTACGACGCTCCGGCGGACGCGTTCGTCGCGGGTTTCATCGGCCGCGCCAATCTGCTCGAGGCCAGGGTCATCGACGCCGAAACCGTGGAGACAGCGATCGGTTGGCTCGCGACCCCTGCGCACGGCCGCGCCGCCGGGAGCACACTAAAGCTCCTCGTCCGTCCCGAGCGCATCGAGGTCGCGGACGGTACCACCGGCGAGAACGTGTTCGCGGCGCGGGTGCTGCGCGACCGCTTTTTCGGCGCGACCCGCCAGCTCGAGGTCGCCGCGGGCGAAGGCCGACTCGAAATCGAAACCGCAATGCGCGATGATGTCGCCCACGTGCGCGTCCCGCGCGAAGCCATCCAGTTCCTGAACGCCCGTTGACCAAGGAGGAAGCATGAAAACCGCATCCCGCTCTTTCGTCCGTGCCGCCGTGACGCTCGCCGCGGCGCTCGTTGCCGGCGCTGTGACCGCGCAGACCGTGCTCGATTCGCCGGAGCTTTATTCCGGCGAGAAGTCGCTCTACGACGCCGCCAAAAAGGAGGGCATGGTGGTGAGCTTCGACACCGGCCCGACCTGGGCCAACTGGGCCGCCGAATTCACCGCGTTCAAGAAGCGCTATCCCGAAGTCGAGATCGTCTACAACGACATTGGCTCGGGCGCGACGGTGGTCGCGCTCGACAAGGCGCGCAACCGGCCGCAGGCCGATACTGCCTACTACTTCGCGGCGTCGGCGATCGACGCCGTCAACAAGAACGTCGTCGCCCCGTTCAAGCCGGTGAATTTCGACAAGTTGACGCCGGTGTTCCGCGATCCCGACGGCAAGTGGTTCACGATCCACACGCTCACGGTCGCCTTCATCGTGAACACCAAGCTCGTCAAGAACGTGCCGCAAGCGTGGGCGGACCTGCTCAAGCCCGAGTACAAGAACACGATCGTCTACCTCGACCCGCGCTCGACCGGCGTCGGCCAGGTGATCGCGTTCGGCGCGAACTTCGGCATGGGCGGCGACATGAACAACCTCAAGCCCGGGCTCGACTATTTCGCCAAGCTACATCAGTCGGGCAACGTGCTGCGCGTGCTCGGCACCACGCCGTACGCGCAGTTCGTGAAGGGCGAGATTCCGATCTGGATCTCCTACGAGAACGACGGACTCAAGGCCAAGTACACCGACGGGCTCGGTGACGCGGTGGCGGTGGTGATCCCGAAGGAAGCTTCGGCGGCCGCGCCGTACGCGATCAGCCTGGTCGAGAAGGGCCCGAACCCCAACGCGGGCAAGCTCTGGCTCAACTTCATCATGACCGACATGGGGCAGGGCATCTTCGCGCAGGGCTTCGTGCGGCCTTCGGTGCCGGGCGTGAAGCTGCCCGACAACGTCGCCGACAAGTTGCCGGTCGCGCCGCAGGTGCATCCGCTCGACGTGAAGACAGCCGCGGCGAAGAAGGCCGAGGTCGACAAAGGCTGGGCCGAAGCGTCCGGCAGCAAGTGATGCGGCATGCGAAGCATTTTCGTCATTCCCGCGAAAGCGGGAAAACGAGCCCGCAGGGCGAAGTTTCGAGGAACGGCCATCCAGTGTCGTGCGGCGAACGATGCTGGGTCCCCGCCTTCGCGGGGACGACAGCTCCCTCTCTCTCGTAGAGGTCGATAAGCGATGGTTCTAAACACCCGCACGAACGCGGCGCTCGCCCTGCCGGGCGTGCTGCTGCTGGCGCTTTTTTTCGCGCTGCCTGTCCTGGCGATCGCCGTCGACGCGCTGCGCGACGGCGGCGGTGCGTTCGCGCGCGTCTTCGCCACGGCCGGGTTCTGGACCTCGCTCGGCGGCAGCAGCGTGCTGACGCTCGTCGCCGCGATGCTGTCGACCGCCGTCGGCATCGCGGTGGCGCTGCATTTGTCGCGCATGTCGCCGCGGCGGCGCACGGTGCTTTCGTTCGTGATCGCGCTGCCGCTGACCTTCTCCGGCTTGATCGTCGCCTATGGCTTCATCCTCGGCTACGGGCGGGCCGGGTTCGTGACCCAGCTGCTCGCGCGCACCGGATTCGACGCGGCGACGATCGGCGGGGCGCTGTTCACGCCGACGGGGTTGGCGTTCGCGTCGTCGTATTACTTGATTCCGCGCGTGGTGATCGGGATGCTGCCCGTGCTGGTGAACTTCGATCGCGCGCAGCTCGCCGCCGCCGAATCGCTCGGCGCGACCCCGGCGCGGGCGTTTCGCCAAGTGCTGCTGCCGCAGGTCGCGGCGCCGGTGGTCGCGTCGTTCTGCCTGGTCGCGGCGGTCGTGTTCGGCGCCTACGGCACGGCCCTCGCGCTGGTCGGCACGCAGTTACCGATCCTGCCGCTGCGGCTCTACAGCCTGATCTCCGAGACGGGATCGGATTTTCCCGCGGCGGCCGCGCTCGCGCTGCTGATCACCGCTGTGTGCTCGACGATCATCACCACCGGCGAGTGGGTGGGAGCGAAGCATGAGCGGCATCTATAGCCTCGACCGCGCGAACGAGTTGCTGTTCGACGCCGCGGGACGGCGCTTCGATCGGGAGACGCGGCGCTGGCAGGCGGCGGACAGGGCTGCGGTGCCGCGCCACGCTGAAACGCTGGGTGCGCTCGCCGCGGTGAGCTGGCTGCAGCGCGAGAGCGGGTACCCGTTGCGGGTCCCCATCGGCGTCATCGGTCCGCGCGAGGCGACGCCGGCGCAGCTTGCCGCCGCGCTCGAAGTCGGCGAGCTGCTGGGCGACTGCCGGCTCACCGTGATCTGTGGCGGCCGGCAGGGCGTGATGCAGGCGGTGTGCGAAGGCGTCGCGCGCGTTGGCGGGCTCTCGCTCGGACTGCTGCCGGAAGCGGACCCGGCGCAGGCCAATCCCTTCGTCGGGATCGCGATCGCCACCGGCATCGGCGAAGCGCGCAACGCGCTCATCGCCCGCGCATCGTTCTGCCTGATCGCGATCGGCGACAGCTACGGTACGCTCTCCGAGGTCGCGTTCGGCCGGCAGTTCGGTAAGCTCGTCGTCGGTGTCGAAGGCGCGGCGGACGTCGAGGGCGTGGAGCATGTCCCGACGCCGAGGGATGCGGTGGAGCGAGTCGCGCAGGCGGTCCTGGGCGTGACGTAGGGCAATGCGGCGTCTACGGTAGGTGCGCGCGACCCGTCACAGCAGCGCTTCCGCAATCGAGCGCGGAGAATGGATTGTTACGCCGTGCACCATCTTGCCGTAATGACGCCCGAAATGCGTCCGGTCGCCGGTGACCAGGGCCGCGCAGCGCTGACGTATGGCCGCAGCCAACACCGGGCGGTCCTTTTCGGGCAGCGGCAGCGCAGCTTCGAGGTTCGCATCGCCGGGCTGCGCGGGCGCGACATGCAGTTTCACGAGTAGCGCGTCCAGGACGGCCAATCCTTGAGGAGCTTTCAGGGCGAGGTTGCGACGCGCTTCTTCCACGACGTAGCCGTCTGCACAACATTCGTGGCCGGCCTCGACCAGGTAATCTAGAAGCTGCTTGACCGCACCCTTCGACTTGGCCGCCGAAAAGAGAATGTTCGCGTCGAGGAAGATGCGCATCCCGCGCATTCAGCGCGCAGTCTTCTTCTTGCGGCGCAGGATCCTGCCAAGGTCGGCCTCGGCCTCGTCGAACTCGCGGATGCGCTTCTCGCTGTAGATCTCGATAGGCAATGTCACCGCGGGGCGAAGCAATAGTCCCTCGGAGGTCGTTTCGGCGATGAGCTGATCGTCAGCGTTGAGACCGAGAGCCTTGCGCAGCTTCGCCGGAAGCGTTACCACGCCGCGGCTCGTGATGGTGAGAGTGGCCTTCATTGCTGCAGATTAGCAGAAATACGGTAATTCTGCAATACCGTTCAAGTGCCTTGAATCGACACACCGGCCGACTCTGAGCGAAAGGCGTCATTCGACAACTCTACCGCGCGCTGCCTTGACCTGCCCGCGCCTGACCTTGCTCTCGACGCGGCGGCGTTGCGAGCCCTTGGTCGGCCGCGTGGGCTTGCGCGTGCGCGGCACGGCGGTCGCGCTGTCCACCAGCTCCTGCAGCCGCGCCAGCGCATCCTCGCGATTCCGGTCCTGACTGCGATACCGCTGCGCCTTGATGACAACCACCCCGTCGGCGGTGATCCGCTGATCCTTGTGCGCGCAAAGGCTTGTCTTGACCGGTTCGGGCAACGACGATTTACAGATGTCGAAGCGCAGGTGCACCGCCGTCGCGACCTTGTTGACGTTCTGGCCGCCCGCGCCTTGGGCGCGGATTGCGCTCCACTCGATCTCTGCCGGGTCGATCCGGGTCATTGGCACGAGAC
>JBGPYP010000328.1:0-2975 GCA_041493285.1 Casimicrobiaceae bacterium | reverse complement strand
GCGAGCGTGTTCGTCGCGGGTTTCATCGGCTCGCCGGCGATGAACTTCCTTGCCGGCAAGGCGGATTCGGGCGGTCGCATCACGCTTGATGGCGGCGGAGCGGTCGCGACCGCCGCTAACGTGGCCAGCGGTCGCAAGGTGAGCGTCGGCATCCGCCCGGAGCACCTCACGCCGTGCGCGCCGAGCGCGGCTAGCCTCGTCGGCAGCGTAGAGATGATCGAGGCGCTCGGCGCGGACACGCTGATCCATGTCGCCGTCGCCGGCGCGTCGATCATCGCCCGGCTTCCGCACGGCGCGCCCGCGACGGTCGGCGAGCCGATTGCGCTGGCAGCTGCGCCCGGACGCATCTATTTGTTCGACGCCGATACTGGCGCCCGGTTAGCGGCGTGAAGGACTGGCCCTATCCGGGTTACGTCGCGCATCGCGGCGCGGGCAAGCTCGCGCCGGAGAATACGCTCGCCGCGATGCGCGTCGGCCATGCGCATGGCTACCGCATGGTCGAGTTCGACGTCAAGCTCTCGGGCGACGGCGTGCCGTTCCTGCTGCACGACGATACGCTCGACCGCACGACCGATGGCCACGGCCGCGCCGACGCCCTGACCTGGTCGGAGCTGTCCAAGCTTGACGCGGGTGGGTGGCATTCGGCGGCGTACGCCGGCGAGCCGCTGCCGACGCTGGCCTCGATCGCGCGCTGGGCGATCGCCAACGGCGTGGCGTGCAACATCGAGATCAAGCCGACGCCGGGCCGCGAGCGCGACACCGGCGGCGCGGTCGCGCTCGACGCCGCGGCGCTGTGGCGCGCGGCTTCCGTGCCGCCGCTCTTGTCGTCGTTCTCGGAGGAAGCGCTCGTCGCCGCGCGTGCCGCCGCGCCAGACCTGAAGCGCGCGCTGCTGGTCGAGCGCATTCCCGCGGATTGGGAGGTGCGGCTGTCGCGGCTCGCCTGCGTCGCGCTCGACGCGGACTACCGCGAGCTCGACCCCGGCATCGTCGCCGCCGCGAAGGCGTCGGGCTACAAGGTGCTGACGTACACCGCGAACGATCCGCAGGCGGTCACACAGCTCGCCGCGTGGGGTGTCGACGCGATCACCACCGACGCGATCGACATCATTCGGCCCGCGTCGCCAACGGCCGCTTGATCTCGCGCTCGTCGATGGGCAGATTGATGAGCCCCGCGACGACGCCCAGCGCGATCGACAGATACCACACGAGGTCGTAGCTCCCCAAACGGTCGAACAGGAATCCGCCGAGCCACGCGCCGAGAAAGCTGCCGATCTGGTGGCTGAAGAACGTCACGCCGGTGAGCATCGCCATGTAGCGCACGCCGAAGACCTGGCCGACGATGCTGTTGGTCGGCGGCACCGTCGACAGCCACAACAGGCCCAGCGCGATGGCGAAGGCATAGACGCTCCACGCCGACAGAGGCAGCCAGATGAACAGCGCGATGACGACCGCGCGGCCGAAATAGATAAACGACAGGATGTAGCGCTTGGGCATTCTTGAACCGAGCCATCCGGTCGCGTACGTGCCCACGATGTTGAACAGCCCGATCAGCGCCAACGCGGTGACGGCGAGGTGCGCCGGCATGCCCTTGTCGAGCAGGTACGAGGGCAGGTGGATGCCGACGAACACGACCTGGAACCCGCAGACAAAGAACCCCAGCGTCAGCAGCACGTAGCCGCGGTGGCCCAGCGCCTCGCGTATCGCCTCGACGGCGGATTGCTTGAACGCGTGGTGCAGCCGATCCTGCCTTTCGACCATCGCGGCCGCCAGCGGCGCCATGAGGAGCCCGACCGCGGCGAGCGTGAGCAGCGCGCCGTACCAGCCCACGTGCGTGAGCAGCGTTTGCGTCAGCGGCAGCAGCGCGAACTGGCCGAAGGAGCCGGCCGCGGCCGAGATGCCGAGCGCCATGCTGCGTTTCTCGGGCGGAAACGCGCGACCGAGCACGCCGGAGATCACACTGAACGTGACGCCGGAGAGGCCAACGCCGATGAGCACGCCGGCGGACAGGACAAACATCCACGGTGTTCCCGGATGCGCCATGAGCGCGAGACCGAGCACGTAGAGCAGTGCGCCGCCGAGCACCACGCGGCCCGAGCCATACTTGTCGGCGAGCATCCCGGCGAAAGGCTGGGTCGCGCCCCAGACGAGATTCTGGATTGCGATCGCCAGCGCAAACGTCTCGCGGCCCCAATGCAGATCGGCGCTCATCGGTTGCAGGAACAGTCCGAAGCCGTGGCGGATGCCCATCCCAAGCATGAGGATCAGGCCGCCGCAGAGAAGCACGACGTTGGGCGAGCGCCAGTCGGCGCGAGCGGAAGTCGAAGGCATGAGCGCTTCCTTATCCGGGATTGCTGCCGTTTCTTCCGGCGGCATCCTCGCGGTCGGGGTGCAGCGATTCGAGCTCACCGAGGATCGCGATCAGCGCGTCGAGCTTTGCTTTGCCGACGCGCCGCGCGACGTCCTCCTGGGCGCGCTTCCAATACCGTTCCGCGCGGCGCAGCGCTGCCGCGCCCTTGGCGGTCAGCGCGACTTCGCGCGTGCGCGCATCGCGGCCCGGAGCGATGGCGACAAGCGCTCGCTCGACAAGCGGATCGAGATTGCGCGACAGCGCAGTCCGGTCGAGGAGCTGTTCCGCGGCCAGGTCGGAGATGCGTGACGGTCCGCGAAGTGCGAGGCTGCGCAACAGCGAGAATTGCGTGACGCGAAGCCTGGCCGGCGCCATCGCGTCGTCGTAATGCTGCGTCAGCGCCCGCGCGGCGCGGCGCAGTCGCCCGCAGGCGCAGGGAGAAACGGCCGGGGAAGACACGAAGGTGGATCGGTTATTACACGTTCATTACGAGCATATGCACGCAATCGGGAGTATATGCACCCTTTTCGACCCTTGCAAGTGCACCCGAGGTTTTCGTAATTGGATGACGGATGACACGATGGTCGTCGCCCCGGCTCAGTTACCACAATGAGCCGGGGCCCAATCT
>JBGPYP010000141.1:0-6714 GCA_041493285.1 Casimicrobiaceae bacterium | reverse complement strand
GTCATCTCGGTCACTTCCTCGGGACGCTCGTCGATCAGGAGCACGATCAGGATCACGTCCGGGTAATTGGCGGCGATCGAGTGGGCGATGTGCTGGAGCATTACCGTCTTGCCGGATTTTGGCGACGAGACCAGCAGCCCACGCTGACCCTTGCCGATCGGCGCGACGATGTCGATGATGCGCCCGGTGATGTTCTCTTCTGCCTTGATGTCGCGTTCGAGGACCAACGTCTCGTCGGGGAAGAGCGGTGTAAGGTTCTCGAACAGGATCTTGCTTTTCGCGTTCTCCGGCGGTTCGCTGTTGACCTTGTCGACCTTGACCAGCGCGAAATAGCGCTCACCGTCCTTGGGGGTGCGGATCTCGCCTTCGATCGTGTCGCCGGTGTGCAGATTGAAGCGGCGGATCTGCGAGGGCGAGATGTAGATATCGTCGGTGCCGGCGAGGTAGCTGGTGTCGGGCGAGCGCAGAAAGCCGAAGCCGTCGGGCAGCACTTCGAGCGTGCCGTCGCCGAAGATGCTCTCGCCCTTCTTCGCCTGGTTCTTCAGCAGCGCGAAGATGAGGTCGTGCTTGCGCATGCGGTTCGCGCCGTCGATCTCGTTGGTGTTGGCGATCTCGACCAGCTCGGTGACCGGCTTGGACTTGAGTTCAGACAGGTGCATGGATGTACATGTAGGGGGAAACAGGCGCGGCCAAGAAACGCGACCGCATGATTCGATTTGGGGTTTGGCGCCGGAGACGGGGCAGCGCCGGTGATGGCGACCCGCGGTCCGGCGTCTCAAAACAGCCGCCCCTTCGTTCGGGCCGGCTGCCGGCTTGCGCCCGCGGGGCGCGTCTCAATGCTGCAAAAGCGTAACGGGTTCGGAGAGGACTGTCAAATAGGGATCGGGGTGGGGAACGACAAGCCTCAGAGCTGGCTGTCGAGGAAAGCGGTCAACTGCGACTTGGACAGTGCGCCGATCTTCTGCGCCGCGACCTGCCCGCCTTTGAACAGAATCAGCGTCGGGATGCCGCGGATACCGTATTTCGCGGGCGTCCCGGGATTGGCGTCGACATCGAGCTTGGCGACGGCGACGCGGCCGGCGTAATCCTTCGCGACCTCGTCCAGGATCGGGGCGATCATCTTGCACGGGCCGCACCATTCCGCCCAGTAGTCGACGAGCACCGGCGTGCCGGCATTGAGGACGTCGGCGTCGAAACTGGCGTCGGTGACGTGCTTGACGTGTTCGCTCATGGATGCCTCGCTGAAGAACCGCCGCGCCGCGCCGTACGGCGCCTGCGGCCGATACCACCAGATGGGGACTCGTCGTGCGCAGCTCAAGTTCTACGTTAGCCCAAAGGTCCGGCGTGCGCAAGCTTGCGATGCGAGCCCGTGGCGCGGGGCCCACGAGCGTAGCGATGCGGGGATGCGACCGCGGAGGCGGATGGGCTGCGGGCAACTGAACGACTCGATGTCCGACTTAGTCTCGCGCCCGCAGCAGTCAGCGCAGCGGCCGACACGCGAGGTGACGCTTGCGAGACACGCATGCAAGGAGGCCGCCGATGGGAGACCGCGTCGAGGGCCTGCACTACCGTCGCGCAGGCGGGGCGGGGGCAGGGCCGATTTGGTAGAATCATCGTGTTTTGCCGCAAGGATTAGGATTCGCCGCAATGACCTACGTTGTCACCGAAAGCTGCATCCGCTGCAAGTACACCGACTGCGTCGACGTGTGTCCGGTCGACTGCTTCCGCGAGGGCCCCAATTTCCTCGTCATCGATCCGGACGAGTGCATCGACTGCACGCTTTGCGTGGCCGAGTGTCCGGTGGAGGCGATCTACGCCGAGGACGACGTGCCGACCGATCAGCAGGGTTTCAAGGCGCTCAACGCCGAGCTCTCGAAGCTGTGGAAACCGATCATCGAGCGCAAGCCGGCGCCGCCTGATGCCGACGACTGGAAGACGACCAAATCCAAGCTACACTTGCTCAAACGTTGACTCCTATCGACGCGGACCCCTGGAATGCGCGGGCTTGCCCGGCGCGCCCCACGCCATCGCGGCAGGACGTCACGACCCGCCGATCCTCCACGATGACCGCGCCGAAATTCATCGCCGCGCTGTTCGTCCTCGCGGCGCCCGTCTTCGCGTGGGCGCAGGCCGCGCCCAACGGCGACCCGGTCGCGGGAGCGCACAAGACCCAGATGTGCGTGGGTTGCCATGGCATTCCCGGCTGGCGCACCGCGTATCCGGAGGTCTACAGCGTGCCGAAGATCGGCGGCCAGCATCCGGCGTACATCGTCAAGGCCCTGCAAGCCTACAAGAGTGGCGAGCGTAATCATCCGTCGATGAAAGCGATCGCGGCCAGCCTCTCCGATCAGGACATGGCCGATCTGGCGGCGCATTACGGCCGCGCGCCCGCCAAGACCGCGACCAAGTGATCGGCCGATGAACACGACACTGTCCACACTTTTCGCCGCGCTCCTGCTCGGCGCCGCGACTGCGGCCGGCGCGGCCGACCTCGGCGCGGGCGAAGCCAAGGCCAGGGAAGTCTGCCAAGTCTGCCACGGCCTCGACGGCAACAGCCCGACGCCCGACTATCCGAAGCTCGGCGGCCAGCGTCAGGATTATCTTGCGAAAGCGCTGCGCGACTACAAGTCCGGCGCGCGCAAGAACCCGATCATGGCCGGATTCGCCGGCGCGCTCTCGGTGAAGGACATCGACAATCTCGCCGCGCATTACGCCGCGCAGCCCGCCGTGCTGGTCGTGAAGCACTAGCGGCGCGAGCCCGCAGGCGAGGGGCCTTCGCCACGGTAAAGCGAATTTTTCGCGTCGAGTTGTCGGCCCTCGCGCCCGGCTCGGGTCGCCTCCACTCGCATTCGCTCGTGGAGCCTCGCTCCGCCTCGCCGGGCGCCCCACTTACAGCGTGGGGATCGCGCGAGGCGAGTCGACGCAGCGGCCGACACGCGACTTCTCGTTCTCACGATACTCGTCCAAGGAGGCCGCGCGTGCGTTGACCTGAAAGGACGCCTGTGGGCGCCCTGTGTTTTTTTCCGGAGTCTCACCCTGTCTTGTGCCGGTACTCGCACAGGTCGGCGATCAGGCACTCCGGGCACTTGGGCTTGCGCGCGATGCAGACGTAACGGCCGTGCAGGATCAGCCAGTGGTGCGCGTCGTGAGCGAATTCCGCCGGCGTGAATTTCACGAGCTTGTGCTCGACTTCGTCAGGCGTCTTGCCGGGTGCAAGCCCGGTGCGATTGGCAACGCGGAAAATGTGCGTGTCGACCGCGATCGTCGGCTGGCCGAACGCGACGTTGAGCACGACGTTCGCGGTCTTGCGGCCGACGCCCGGCAGCTCGATCAGCGCGGCGCGGTCCGCGGGCACCTCGCCGCCGTGCTCGTCGAGGAGCCGGCGGCACAGCGCGATGATGTTTTTCGCCTTGGTGCGGAACAAGCCGATGGTCTGGATGTAGGGGATCAGCCCCGCTTCGCCCAGCGCGAGCAGTGCGCGCGGCGTGTTCGCGACCGGAAAGAGCTTGGCCGTGGCGAGATTGACGCTGCGGTCGGTCGCTTGCGCGGAGAGGACGACCGCGATCAGCAGCTCGAAGGGTGAGCGGTAGGCGAGCTCGCCGCGCGGGTGGGGCGTGTGCGCGCGCAACCGGCGGTAGATCTCCAGGCGCTTGGCGGGATTCACTCGACCTCGCCGAGCCGCTTCAGTCGCGCGAGTCGCTCGGGCTCGTTGGCCTGCAGCCCGGCGTCGCCGCCGAGCAGCTCGAACGCGCGCGCGAAATTCGGCCGCGCCGCCGCCGGATCGCCCTTCACCAGCAGCAGCTCGCCCAGCTCCTCGTAAACGTAGCCGTCGGGCGCGCCGGCCTCGACGCCTTCGACGGTCAGCCGTCGCTGGATCGCCAGCGCTTCATCGTACCGGCCGAGCGAGCGATAAGCGCGCGCGATCGCCCAGCGTGCAAAGCGCACGTTGCCGGCGCCACCGCGCACCTCCCATGCGGGTAACGCTTTTTCGAAATACTCGAGCGCGGTCGCGTACTGGCCACGCTCGTGATAGGTCCAGCCGATGTTGTTGTAGAGCGAAGCGAGCCAGCGCTTCGACCGCACGTCGTCGGTACGCTCGGTCATCGCCACGGCTTCGAGGTTCCAGCGCAGCCGGTCCGCGGGCGCCGCGGCGATGCCCAGCATGTGCGCGGCGTCGATCGCGAGGAAGTCTTCGTGCGCATCGCGGGCCTTGTCGAGCGCTTCGCGGAACAGCGGCGTGGCTCGGTCCGGCTGGCGCGACGAGTTGTAGACACGGCCGCGCTCGAGCAGATAGCGAACCGCCACGCGCTGTGGCCGGCCGGCGAGTGCGTTCTCGATGCCGTCGAGGGTGGCGTGCGCGGCGTCGAACTGCCGCTGCAGGCCTTGCGCCCGCGCGATCTGCGTCGACAGCTCGAGCCGCGCCGCGGCGCCGGGCGGCATGGTCGAGAGTTCGTGGCGGAAGCGGACCTCGGACTCCGCCGGCTCGTCGAAATCCCAGGCCCGATCCAGCCAACCAGCGTCGAGCGGCGCGTCTTCGCTCACGGCGTGCGCGCTGGGCATCGCGAAAACGCTCGCCAGCGCGATGAGCAGCGTGGCGCGCCAAGGCATGCCGGACGTCGCACTACCGCACTACGCTTGCGAATCCGGCCGCAACCGCGCCGCACGCCGCGCGCGAGCGCGGGCGAGCGCGGCGGCGACCGCGGCTTGTCGTTTCGCTCGCGCCGCGCCGGCCGCCGTCGACACTTGGTTCGCCGCGGGCGCGTCGCGTTGGCCGCGTTGTCGTTCCAGGCGCAACGAGCGAGCGTCGAAGCGGGCGCGCGCGAGACCCGCGTCGGCGCGAGTCCAGGCGCGGTGCGCCGGCAGGAGCGCGATGCAGTCGACCGGGCAGGGCGGCACGCACAGCTCACAGCCCGTGCACCGATCGGCGAGCACGGTGTGCATCAGGTTCGCCGCGCCGACGATCGCATCGACCGGACACGCGGCGATGCACAGTGTGCAGCCGATGCAGGTCGTTTCGTCGATCCGGGCCACGACCAGCGGCCGCGACGCTCCTCGCGCGGGATCGAGGGGTAGAGGCGGCACGTCGAGCAGGGCGGCGAGCGCCACGACGGTTTCCTCGCCGCCGGGAGGGCATTGGTTGATCGGCGCCTCCAACTTCGCGACGGCCCGCGCGTAGGGCTCGCAGCCGGCGTAGCCGCAGCGCCGGCACTGCGTCTGCGGCAGCAGCGCGTCGATGCGCTCGGAGAGCCGGGCGAGTCGCGTATCCATCCCGCCATTCTACCGTCGCCGCGCCGCTGGGGCGCGCGGTGACAGACAGTGCACACGCCTGGAGTCGCATGCCGAGACGCTCGCGGTGAGCCGTGCGTTCGCGCATCGGTTCCGGCGGATGTGACGCGAGCGCGTTGCGGGATGTGCGGCCATGGCCGAGAATGTTGAAAGCACCCGCGCCGCGCATCAGCCCCATGCATCGCCATTCGCGCTCGCACGACCACGCTCCGGCGCCCATCCCCGCCGGAGAGCGCCGTGCGTTCGGCATCGCACTGGCGCTGACCGCCGTCTTCGCGGTCATCGAGGCGGGAGGCGGGTGGTGGGCCGGGTCGCTGGCGCTGCTCTCGGACGCCGGCCACATGGTCACCGACGTCGCGGCGCTATCGATCGCGCTCATCGCCCAGCGCCTGGCCCAGCGGCCGCCGTCGCACCGGGCGAGCTACGGCTACGCTCGCGCAGAGGTCCTCGCCGCGTTCATCAACGCGTTGATCATGCTCGGCGTGGTCGTCTGGATCGCGATCGAGGCCGCGCGCCGGCTGCTCGCGCCGGCGCCGGTCGCCGGCGGTGTGGTGATCCTGGTTGCGGCGGCCGGGCTCACCGTGAACCTGCTATGCGCGCGGCTGCTCTCCCGCGGCAAGACCTTGAACAGTCGCGCCGCGCTGCTGCACGTGCTCTCCGACCTCGCCGGGTCGGTCGCGGCATTGGCCGCGGGCATCGTCGTCACCGCGACCGGGTGGCTCCCGATCGACCCGCTGCTCTCGCTGTTCGTCGCGGTGCTGATTCTGCGCTCGACGTGGCTTCTGCTCAAGGCGTCGACGCGGGTGCTCATGGAGGGCGTCCCCGCGCACCTGTCGTACGACGAGATCGGCAGCGCGTTGACGGGCCTGCCCGGAGTATCGGCGATCCACGATCTGCACATCTGGCACATGACGAGCGAGCGCGCCGCGCTTTCCGCGCACCTGCTCATCCGCGATCCGGGCGAGTGGCCGCAGACGCTCGCGGCCGCGCAGCGCCTGCTGGCGGAGCGTTTCGCTATCGATCATGTCACGCTGCAACCGGACTGGCGTACGCCCGTGCCTGGCAAGCGGGTCATTCCGGTCACAGCGGTCTCCACCGACGACAAGCCTCGTTGGCACTAGGCAGGGACGAAGTCAGCAAGTGAAAAGGAGTAAGGGAGTGCGTGCGCTCGCGCACGCAGATCTCCGCGCGATCGCCGATCTTCACTTTCTCACTTTCCTACCTTCTGACTTTCTCCCTGACCTCATAGCCAGCGGATGCTCTTGAACCACAGGTACAACCCCACGTCGGTCCCGAACATCGCGGCCATGGCCAGCGGATACCCCCACAGCCAATCCAGCTCGGGCATGTTCTTGAAGTTCATGCCGTAGATCCCGGCAATCATCGTCGGCACCGCGATAATTGCAGCCCAGGCCGCGAGCTTCTTGG
>JBGPYP010000170.1:0-5750 GCA_041493285.1 Casimicrobiaceae bacterium | reverse complement strand
CGCGTGTTTTCCCGTGCCGCGATCAGCGCTTGCGCCTGCGCGGCGTCGCGCGCCCACAACCGAATCGCCGGCGCCGAACGGGCGCGGGCGAGGTGGATGGCCAGCGCCGTGCCCCAGGCCCCGGCGCCGAGGATCGCGACGGTGTTCATCATCGGTTACGAACCCCAGCGAAAAGAGTGCAGGGTAACGCCACGCATCGCGAGCAGGCCCGGATGCCTCATTTGCCAACTAAGGCCCTGGAACGAGGCGCGAGATAGTACATGGTTAGCACAGCGAGCGCCGAGTGCTCAGTTGCCAGTTAAGCACAACGAAGCAGACGGACGCGTGGCGTTAGCCTGTCACAAACCCCAGGCCTGCTGAATGCGTACAAAACCGAGCTGCCCGTCGCGGTGCCTGACCTTCGCCCACCCCGGCGTCGTCGTGACGTAAGACGGATCGACCAGCTCGAGGAGCACGTTCTGCTCGGCCTTGAAGACGACGGGCGCGGACGCTTCGGGTTGCGCCAGAACCTCGGCTGTCGGGCTGCGCACCATCAGCGTGCGCTTGTCGCCGACCGACTTCTTTTCGATCCACGCCACCGTGCCTCCGGCGTCGCGCACCTTGAGCCAACCCTCGACATTGACGATCACCTCGAGCGGGTAGTCGCGACCAAGCGCGTACAGAGCCTTGGATTTGATCGACGGTGCGTCGTAGAGGACCGCCGCGTCGCTGGTCGAACGGAACTCGGCGGCGCCGGCGATGCCTGCCAACAGCGCCAGCGACGACGCCAGCGTCAAGACCGCGCGCGCCGCCACCGCTTACGCTTGCGCGGCCACTTGCGGTTGCTGCATGCTCGCCAGCTGCTGCTGATAGAGCAGTTCGAAGTTGATCGGGTCGAGATGCACCGGCGGGAAGCCCGCGCGAGTGATCGCGTCGGCGATCGACTCCCGGATGTACGGGAACAGGATGTTCGGACAGTGGATGCCCAGCACCGGCTGAACCTCCGACAGCGGCATGCCGCTGATCCGGAACACGCCCGCCTGCGCTGCTTCGACCAGGAACAGCGTCTTGTCGCCCGTCTTGGCCGTCACGGTGATCGTGAGCACGCACTCGAAGACGGCCTCCTCGATCTGCTCGCCGCGGCTGCGCAGGCTCACTTCGACCTGTGGCGTCTCCTGGCTCGTGAACGATTGCGGCGCACCCGGGTTCTCGAGCGACAGGTCCTTGAGGTAGATCTTTTCGATTTTCAGCGACGGTCCGCTGGGAGCTTGCTGGTCGGCCATGCGCGATTTCCTGGTGGGAGTCTGGTGGGAGGACGGAATGTGGAATTATACCGCAGGGATCAAGCGGATTCCCCCGCCAGCAGCGGGGCCAACTCTCCGGCCCGATCGAGTGCAACCAGGTCGTCGTAGCCGCCGACGTGCCGCTCGCCGATGTAAATCTGCGGCACCGAGCGCCGGCCGGTTCTGTCCATCATCTCCTGCCGCCGCGCCGGCTCGAGATCGACGCGGACCTTGGCGATCTCTGCCACGCCCCTGGCGCGAAGCAGCCTCTCGGCCTGGACGCAGAACGGACAGATCGCCGTCGTGTACATCATGATCGGTGTCATCGTCCGGGCAACCTCAAGCCTCAGGCGCCCTTCTCGACCGGCAAGCCGGCTTCGCTCCAAGCGCGCAGCCCGCCGCGCAGCGTGTACACCTCCGCGAAGCCAAGCTTGGTCAACGCGCGGGCCGCCGTGCGGCTGCGCTGGCCGCGCTCGCAATACGCGATCACCGGCCGCGCGGTCAGCTTCTTGAGTTCGTGGCCGCGGCTTGCAAGCTGCGACTGCGGCAGATGCACGGCGTTGGCGATGCGGCCGCCTTCGTACTCCTTGGGCTCGCGGACGTCGAGCATGACCGCGTTGCGCCGGTTGATGAGCGCCGTCGCCTCCATCGCTCCGACTTCGCGGACGGCCGAGACGCGCCCCTGGATGAACGGCCACACCAGCATCGCGCCGGAGACGATCATGACCAGAATCACCGGCCAGTTGTTCTCGAGGAATTGCAGGGTCATCGGTGGTGTGCGGCGGTGCGGCTTGGGTGCGCCGCGGTCAGCAAGTAAAATGAGAAAGTAAAATGATAGCGTAGTCGCCGTGCTGCCTGCCTGCGCCAGCCCGCTTTCTCGTCATCCGATGCCCGATCCCGCGCCCAAAGTCACTCCCGTCGTCCTGCTGATCCTCGACGGTGTCGGCTGCCGCGAGGCCGCGCCGGACAACGCGGTGAGCCTGGCGGCGAAGCCGCACTGGGACCGCCTGTGGCGCGACCATCCGCACACGATCATCGACGCCTCCGAGCGCGCGGTCGGACTCCCGTCCGGCCAGATGGGCAATTCGGAGGTCGGTCACCTCAACATGGGGGCGGGGCGCGTGATCTACCAGGAATTCACCCGCATCGATCGCGCGATCGAGACCGGCGAGTTCCATTCCAACCCGGCGCTTGCCGGTGCCGTCGCCGCGGCGCGCGCGAATCGCTCGACGCTGCATGTCCTGGGCCTCCTGTCGCCCGGCGGCGTGCACAGCCACGAGCGGCAAATCGCTGCGCTGGTCGAGATGGCCGCCGCCGGCGGCGCGCCGCGCGTCCACGTCCACGCCGTTCTCGACGGCCGCGATACGCCGCCGAAGAGCGCCGGCGCGTCGCTCGCGTCCATGACGGCGGTATGCGCCCGGCATCCCGGTTGCCGCCTGGTCGATATCGTCGGCCGATACTACGCCATGGACCGCGACCAGCGCTGGGAGCGCGTCGCAGCCGCGTACGACCTCATCGTCGACGGCGCCGCGCCGTACCGCGCGCCCGATGGTGAGGCCGCGCTGGCCGCGGCATACGCGCGCGGCGAGACCGACGAGTTCGTCAAGCCGACCGCGATCGCGCTCGCCGGGGAGGCGATTGCACGCATGGAAGACGGCGACACCGTCGTCTTCATGAACTTCCGCGCCGATCGCGCGCGGCAGATGACACGCGCGCTGACCGACGCGGCGTTCACCGCCTTCCCGCGCAAGCGCTGGCCGCGGCTTGCGGCGTTCGTCTGCCTGACGAGCTACGGCGATGAATTCTCGCGCTTGGCCGTAGCGTTTGCGCCGCAATCGATCGGCAACGGCTTCGGCGAGATCGTCGCCCGGAGGGGCTTGAAGCAGTTGCGCATCGCGGAGACCGAGAAGTACGCGCACGTCACGTATTTCTTCAATGGCGGCGTCGAGGCGACCTACCCCGGCGAGGACCGCGTTCTCGTGCCCTCGCCCAAGGTCGCGACCTACGACCTGAAGCCCGAGATGAGCGCTGTCGAAGTCACCGACAAGCTGGTCGCCGCGATCGAGAGCGGCCGCTACGACGCGATCGTGTGCAACTACGCCAACGGCGACATGGTCGGTCACACCGGCAACCTCGACGCCGCGACGCGGGCGATCGAGACTCTCGATGCGTGCATTGGCCGCGTCGTCGCCGCGCAACGCGCGCGCGGCGGCGAGGTGCTGATCACTTCCGACCACGGGAACGCGGAGATGATGCACGATCCGTCGACCGGCCAGCCGCACACCGCGCATACGCTGAACCTCGTTCCCTGCCTGTACATCGGCCGTCCAGCCACGGTGCGGTCCGGCGGTGCGCTGCAGGACATCGCGCCCACGCTGCTGGCCATGATGGGCCTACCGCAACCCGCGGAGATGACCGGCCGGTCGCTCGTCAACTTCGCTTAAGCAAGTCGCTCCCGCGTCGCGTCGATCGTGGGGGAACTCGCGCGCACGGCGACGGTCCACAGCACTGCCGGGGGTTGCAGGCTGGATGGCCGCGAGAGCCCACCGCCGGTCGGGTCATTTCCGCCGCACGGCTGCGGCGGGGCAATGGTTTCCTGCGCTTCGTCGATCTTCGCCGCTGTGTGGCGCGGTCGGGTTGTGGGCGTGGCGACTTGGCGAGGGGAAAACCGGGGTATACTTTGACGTGGAAATGGGTCGGCGAGCCGCACGCGGCGCGGCGCGAAAAAACGGGGTTGACGATGGGTAACGGTTGGAAGAAGGCGGGCTTGATCGGCCTGGGAGCGGTCCTAGGTCTCCTGCTGAGCCTCAATTTTTCGGCGTTGGCGGACAAGGAAACGCGGCTTCCGATCCCGTATGACGACCTGCAGCTCTTTTCCGCCGTCTTCGGGCGGATCAAGAGCGACTATGTCGAGGCGGTGCCCGACGACAAGCTCATCCGAGAGGCCATCAACGGGATGGTCCACGGGCTCGATCCCCACTCGGATTTCCTCGACGCGGACGCGTTCCGCGAGTTGCAGGTCTCGACGCAGGGCAAGTTCGGCGGGCTGGGCATCGAGGTCGGCGTCGAAGACGGCATCATCAAGGTGGTTTCCCCGATCGAAGAGACGCCGGCGTTCCGCGCCGGCATCAAGGCGGGCGACCTGATCGTCAAGATCGACGACATTGCGACTCGCGGCATGGCGCTTAGCGACGCGGTGCAGAAGATGCGCGGCAAGCCTGGAACGCAGATCGTGCTGACCGTCGCCCGCAAGGACGTCGATACGACGCTCACCTTCACGCTCACGCGCGAGGAAATCGTCGTCAAGAGCGTCAAGTTCAAGATGCTCGAGCCGGGCTACGGCTTCATCCGCATCCGCCAGTTCCAGGAGCGCACCGGCGAGGACCTCGCCAAGGCGATCAAGGATCTCTACAAGCAGGGCGACCTTTCCGGCCTCGTGCTCGACGTGCGGACCGATCCGGGCGGGTTGCTGCCGACGGCGGTGGGCGTGTCCGCCGCGTTCCTGCCCAAGGATGCGCTGGTCGTCTACACCGACGGCCGGACGCCTGACGCGCGCATGCGCCTGTCCGCGAACAAGGACAACTATCTGCGCAGCCGCGGGGACGACTACCTGCGAGACCTGCCGCCCGCGATCAAGACCGTGCCGATGGTCGTGCTCGTCGACGGCGGGACCGCGTCGGCCTCCGAGATCGTCGCGGGCGCGCTGCAGGATCACAAGCGGGCGATCGTGATGGGTACGCAGACGTTCGGCAAGGGCTCGGTGCAAACGATCCTGCCGCTCGGGCACAACACGGGACTCAAGCTGACGACGGCGCGCTACTACACGCCTAACGGCCGTTCGATCCAGGCGAAGGGCATCGAGCCCGACGTCGCGGTCGACGACGGGCGCGACTCGCCCAATCGCCTGCGCGAGGCCAATCTCGAGCATCATCTCGAAGTCCCGGCGCCCAGCGGCACGCAGGGCGATGCGGGGCTGAATCTGAAGGGTAAGACCGCCGCGGCGCAGGCCGTTGTCAAGGGCGACGGCAAGCCGGCCGCGAAGGTCGACGCCGAAGCGCTACCGCCGCGCTTCGAATTCGGTGCGGCCGACGACTTCCAGTTGAAGCAGGCGATGAATCACCTGAAGGGGCAGCCGGTCGTCACTTCGAGCAAGTCGGTCTCGGCGCAGGCAAAGCCGCAGTAAACGCGGCTATGGAACCTCTAAGCAGGCCCAGCATGGCCGCGACGGAGGCTTTCCGGGATTGAGATGCCTCATTTTCCAACTGAGGCGACGCGAAGCCCATGGCAGGCCCACGGGCGAGCGGCGCGACGACAGATCGCCCGCGCAGTTGGCAACTGAGCCCCGTCCCTTCGGGTTTCGGCGCAGAGCCTCATCTGCGTTGTTGCGCGGCTTGCGAATAGGACGAGCTATTCGCTGCGCCCGCAGTTGGCCAATGAGGCCTAGCATCTGAAGCCATTGCGCCCGAAACGCGGCTCATGTGGGACCTG
>JBGPYP010000085.1:0-9594 GCA_041493285.1 Casimicrobiaceae bacterium | reverse complement strand
TTGGTCACCTGGTAGAGCGAGACGTTCAATCGCGGGCTCCAGAAATCGGTCGGCAGGCGCGCCTTGTCCTTGAGCGCGGTGAGAAACGCGCGCGCGTCCGGAAGCGCGTCCCAGACCTGCGGCAGGAATGTGGCGCGGTGATCGCCCAACTCGAGCGTCACACCGTCGATGCCGGGACGAAGCCTCAAGCAAAGCTCCTCTTCGGTGTCGAAGCGAACGCTCTCGGCGTGCGAGAGCAGCGAGATCTCGACCGAGGTCGCCTCGAATTCGGACGCGATCAGCGGCGGAAAACGCGGATCGCGGAACGCCGCGGCCAGCGCATTCTCGCGCACGTCGACGCCGACCGCCCGCGTCGCCCTCAGGCTTCCGATGCAGCCGCGCAACTCGCCGCCGCAGAAAAGCGTCACGAAGGTTGCGCCCGGGCGGAGCAGGGCGCCGTCGGTCGCCGGCGCCGCGACCGCCAGCCGAAGGTCGTCGGCGATCGCGTGCCGGGCGACGGCAAGGAGTTGCCGCCCGAGATCGTCATCCCGCATCGGTCGGCTCCAGCAGCTCCTCCGCGCGGTGTCGCGCCGCGTCGCGCGCCGGGTCGGTGAACGCGAACGCGGCGTAGCCGACGACGCGGGACTTGTCGCCCGCGGTATCACCCGAATTGCGCAGGTCGAGCAGTTCCGGCGTGAGGCCGCGTCGCCGCGCGCACAGAGCGA
The DNA here is from genome assembly GCA_041493285.1 of Casimicrobiaceae bacterium. GTDB lineage: Bacteria > Pseudomonadota > Gammaproteobacteria > Burkholderiales > Casimicrobiaceae > PALSA-1003. The sequence goes on along the minus strand of JBGPYP010000085.1, from coordinate 8,890 downwards.
AGCCGTTGATCGGCGTCGCGCCGCACGCCTGTTCGTGATCGAGCGCGGAATCGAGCGCGAGGATCGCGGCCGCGGTGCCACGATCGATCTGGCGCGCCGCGGCGTACGGGTGATAGTGCGACAGATCGGAGCTGACGACGATGAGCGTCTCGGGTCCGCCCCAGAGCCGATCGATGACTTGCGCCACTTCCTCGGCGGTCGCGTCGCCGACCGCGAAGGGCACGATCTTGAATTCGTCGAGCACCGTCTGCAGAAAGGGAAGCTGGACCTCCAGCGAATGTTCGAGCACGTGCGCGGCTTCGCTCACTTGGACCTGCGGCAACTCGAGCGCTCGCGCCACCGCGTCGGCGTCGACCGCCACCGTTCCCAGCGGCGTGGCGAACGCCTGGGTCGCGGGCAGCGCGAGGCCGCGCACGGGGACGCGGTGAACGGGACCCAGCAAGACCACGCGGCGAATGCTCGTGCGGCCCGCGGCGAGGCGGCGGTATGCAGGAGCGGCGACGGGCCCCGAATAGACGTAGCCCGCGTGCGGGACGAGTAGCGCCTTCGGCAGCGATTCGCGCGTCTCCGGCGCGTTTTCGGCGTCGGCCAGATAGGCGTGCACGGCCGCCGAGAGCACGGCGGGCGTTCCCGGGTAGAACATGCCGGCAACTGCGGCCGGTCGCACTGCACTCATTGCGCTTCCCACTCGCCACCTCACGGGTTCGTTGTTGCCAAGGTGGGGCCGGCGGAGCAGCCCGTCAAGCCCGGGAAGGGACGAGTATTGTCGCGCGATGGAGGTTGAATTGCCATCGGCGGCACCGCCTGCTGGGCACCGCCTGGAAAAGAGGGTCAGACTCGACTTTTCATGAACCGACCCACATCCTACGAGCCGAGTCGCAAAACTCGAATCTGACCCTCATTTCCCCGGCAGCGCAACCTTGCGGTCGGCCATGTGGCGCAGGTACGCGACCAGCTCCGCCAGCTCGCGGTCAGGCAGCGCCTTGGCGTCGAACGGGGGCATCTTGGCTTCCGGCCAGCGATGCAGCGCCTGCGGATCGCGAATCAGCCGCCGCAGCGCTTCGGGCCGCAGATATTCGGTCGGGTTGTACGGAATGTTGAGGTCGGGCCCCGCGGTCGAGTCGCCGCCGCCGTTCAGCGTATGGCAGGCCATGCAATGCTTCTGGAACGCGGCGAAGCCGGCGCGGATCGGATGGTTCGGTGCGACGCTGGCCGCAGGCGCGATCATCGGAAAGCGCCTGGCGAGCGGCGCGATGGTCTCGACGCGCACGATCTGATACGGCCACTGCTCGCGCGCGAGCACCACTCGCTCGGGGTGCAGCCACACCAGATAAAACGGTCCCGCGGTGGCGGCCTCGCCGGCCTTGAGCGCGGGCCACGGCGCGTCGCCGGGCTCGATTGCGAGATACGCCACCGCGCCGCCGCGTGCGAGCAGCGCGGCCGCGGGAAGCGTCGTCTTGAAGCCGTCGGCGGCGATGATGCGGACGTTGTCGTCCGTCGCCGTGCCCGCGAGCAGCGTCGCCATCGGCACCGCGCGGAAGGTCATGCTGCGCTTGTACGCGACGTCGGTGGGTATCGTCACCGTCGTCGCCGCCGGCAAAGCGAGCAGGCCCGTCGGCGTATAGATAGCGGTGCGTCCGCCCGCCGCAACTGTGAGTGTCGGGTCGGCCGAGACGGCGCGCGCAAGGGCGCAGAGCACGAAGCCGCCAATCCAGAGCTGATGGCGTACCGAGCGCAGCAAGGTGCGCCGCGCCCTACCCGCGCGAGGGAAAAGAGGGTCAGACTCGACTTTCGCGTGGAAAAGAGGGTCAGACTCGACTTTCGCGACTCGGCTCGCAGGATGTGGGCCGGTGCATGGAAACTCGAATCTGACCCGCTTTTCCCTCATTTCCAACTCATTCGTCGTGCGGCAGAGGCCGGACGATGTAGCCGCCCGATTTCTCGTCGCGCTCGAGCGCGAGCGTGCCGCGGCGCTCCGCTTCCTCGAGCAGTCCGTTGAACGAGCGAAAGCCGTAGTACGACTCGGCGAACCCGGGCTTGCGGCGCTTGAGCGCCTGCTTGATCATCGAGCCCCAGATTCGTTCTTCCGCCCCGCGCTCCGCGATCAGTGCCTCGACCGTTGTCGCGATGAGGTCGAGAGCCTCCTGGCGGCGTTCGTCCTCGCCCTTCTTGGCCGGCGGCTGCGCCTCGCCCGCGGCGGGCGGCTTGGCCGCCTGCTTTCTCGCGGCAGGCTTTTTCTTCTCGCGCACGAGATCGTCGTAGAAGATGAATTCGTCGCAGTTCGCGATCAGCAAGTCCGAGGTCGAGTTCTTCACGCCGACGCCGATCACCACCTTGTTGTTCTCGCGCAGCTTGGAGACGAGCGGCGAGAAGTCGGAGTCGCCGCTGATGATGACGAACGTGTCGACATGGGCTTTGGTATAGCAGAGGTCGAGCGCGTCGACGACCATGCGGATGTCGGCCGAATTTTTGCCCGACTGGCGCACGTGGGGGATTTCGATCAGCTCGAAGCTCGCCTCGTGCATCGGTGCCTTGAACGCCTTGTAGCGCTCCCAGTCGCAATACGCCTTCTTGACCACGATGCTGCCCTTGAGCAACAGCCGCTCGAGCACCTTGCCGATGTCGAAGCGCTCGTACTTGGCCTCCTGTACGCCAAGCGCGACGTTCTCGAAATCGCAGAACAGCGCCATGTTGGTGACTTCTGCGGTGTTGGCCATGATCGGATCGGGTCGCCCGGCGGCGACTCCCTGAGAGGATTGTCGGCGTTAGAATGCCTTGCTTCGGCCCGTACGATAGCAGCATCGGCCCCGGGTGCCTATCGTACCCATGCAGCGCCGCCCGCCGCCGGACGAGAGGCGGCACTGCGGGTCGCAAGCTTCGACGAGAGGCGGATCAGATGAAGCTGCTCGTAGCGTTCTGCACCGCGTCCCTGCCCCTGGCGGCGCTCGCCGCCGGGACGTTCACGCTGGAGAGCGCCGAGGTCAAGCCCGGCACGACGATCGCCGCGGCGCAGGTGTTCAAGGGTTTCGGCTGCGAAGGTGGCAACGTCTCGCCGTCGCTGGCGTGGAAGAACGCCCCCGCAGGCACCAAGAGCTTCGCGATCACGGTCTACGATCCCGACGCGCCGACCGGCAGCGGCTGGTGGCATTGGCTGATGTTCAACATTCCGGCGAGCGTCGCCTCGTTGCCTGCGGGCGCGGGCGATCCCGCCGCGGGCAAGTCGCCACCCGGCGCGGTGCAGTCGAAAACGGACTTCGGCAAACCCGGCTACGGCGGGCCGTGCCCGCCCCAGGGCGACAAGCCGCATCGCTACGTCTTCACCGTGCACGCGCTCAAGGTCGACAGGATCGACGCCGACGAGAACGCGAGCGGCGCGCGGGTCGGCGACATGCTCAACGCGAACAAGCTTGGCAAGGCGAGTTTCACGGCGACGTACGGGCACTGAGCGACGCGGCTCTGCGGTGGGTGCCGCCGGGGTCGCGACCTGCACCAGGATGACCGCTCCCTCGACGGTGTAAACTCCGAAGCCAAGCCGGGCCGCGAAAGCGACCGAGAGGCGCCGTCGTTTCCGCAAGGAGGAATCCGCAATGCGTTTCGCGACACTGATCTCATCGCTTGCGTGCTGCGCGCTCGTCGCCGGGGTGGCGCAGGCGCAGATACCCGCGGGCTATCCCGCCGATTACGCCAAGGTCCTCGAGGGCGCCAAGAAGGAAGGCAAGGTCGTCGTCTATTCGACCACCGACGCCAAGCTCGTACAACCGCTGATCAAGGACTTCGAGGCGGCGTTCCCCGGCGTCAAGGTCGAGTACACCGACTTGAACTCGACCGAGGTCTACAACCGCTTCATCAGCGAGAACGCGGCCAACGCCGCTTCGGCGGACGCGGTGTGGAGCTCGTCGATGGACCTGCAGCTGAAGCTCGCCGAAGACGGCCTGGCGCTGCCCTACAAGTCGCCCGAAAGCGGCGCGCTGCCCGACTGGGCCCGGTGGAAGGACATGGTCTACGCCACGACTTTCGAGCCGATCGCGATCGTCTACAACAAACGCCTGGTGGCTCCGGACGAAGTGCCGAAGACCCACGCCGACTTCACCAAGCTTCTCACCACCAAGGCCGACAAGTTCCAGAAGAAAGTCACGACCTACGACGCCGAGAAGTCCGGTGTCGGCTTCATGCTGGTCAACCAGGATGCCAAGCTCAACCCGGCCTTCTGGGATCTGGTGAAGGTGATGGGCGCGCGCGGCGTCAGCATGCAAAGCTCGACCGGGACGATGATGGAGCGCGTTTCGTCCGGCGAGAACCTGATCGGCTACAACATCCTCGGCTCCTACGCCCTCACCCGCGCGAAAAAGGATCCGTCGATCGGCGTCGCCTTCACGACCGACTACAACCTGGTGCTGTCGCGGCTCGCGTTCGTGGCCAAGAACGCGAAGAATCCGAACGCGGGCAAGCTCTGGCTCGACTATCTGTTGTCCAAGCGCGGGCAGACGATTACGGCGGAACAAGCCGAGTTGTACTCGATTCGGACGGACATCACCGGCAAGGATTCCGGCGTCGCGTTCGCCAAGGAGCTCGGCAGCGCGGTCAAGCCGATTCCGGTATCGGCGGATCTGCTCACCGGCCTCGATCAGACCAAGCGCCTCGAGTTTCTGAAGCAGTGGCAGACGGCGCTCGGGCGGAAGTGAGTAGGAGGTTTGTAGGGCCGAATCTATTCGGCCGCGGCGCATCGTTGCCGGCGGTGTGCGAATGAATTCGCACCTACAGGGATTCGAAAACCGTAGAGCCGAATCTATTCGGCCGCGTCGCATCCCTTGACGTAAGCGTGCGAACAAATTCGCACCTACGTGAACGGAAATCCGCAGCGTGCAGCAGAGCAACCCTGGATTCCCGCTTTCGCGGGAATGACGCCAACGCTACATGAGCGCACATAGCTTCAGCGCTCCGCGCACCGCCGTGGTCGCCATCACCGCGACGGTGATCTTCCTGCCGCTCGGGCTGATTTTCTGGCAGAGCTTCCTCAACGCGCCGTTTTTCAACCCCGCAAAACATCTCAGCTTCGATTCGTACGCGTTCATTTTCGAGGACTCCGACTTCTGGACCGCGTTCCTCAATTCGATCGTGATCGCGGCCGGCATGGTCGTGATCGCGCTGCCGCTCGGCGCGGCGCTGGCGTTCCTGCTCACCCGCACCGACCTGCCCGCGCAACGGACGATCGCAGTTCTGGTCCTGATCCCCATATTCGTCTCGCCGATGGTGCTCGCGTTCGGCTATGTGGTCGCGATGGGCCCGGTCGGGTTCTATTCGACCTGGGCGAAATCGCTCGTCGGCGACGTGCCCTGGAACGTCTACTCGCTCACGGGCATCGCGGTCATCGCCGGCCTCACACACGTGCCGCACGTGTACCTGTATTCGTCCGCGGCACTGAAGAGCCTCGGCTCGGACGTCGAGGAAGCCGCACGCGTGGTTGGCGCCAACCCGCTCCAGGTCGCGCTCAACGTCAGCCTGCCGATGACGATGCCGGCGCTTTTCTACGCCGGGGTTCTGGTGTTCTTCCTCGGCTTCGAGCTGTTCGGCTTGCCGCTGGTGCTCGGCGACCCCGAGGGTCACCTGGTGCTGTCGACGTATCTGTTCAAGCTCACCAACAAGCTCGGCACGCCGTCGTACCACCTGATGGCCGCGGTCGCCGTGTGCATCGTCGCGGTGACGTTCCCGCTGGTGCTGGTGCAGCGGTGGCTCCTCAAGACCGCGGGCAAGTATGTCTCGGTCAAGGGCAAGGCGACTCGGCAAAAGCTGCTGCCGTTGCGCGGCTGGAAATGGCTCGCGCTGGGCCTGGTCGCGCTTTGGTTGGCGTTCACCATCGTGGTACCTATCTCCGGCATCGCGCTACGGGCGTTTGTCGAGCAGTGGGGCGAGGGCGTCAATCTCATCGACGTGCTCACGCTCGACAACTTCCGCGGCGTTTTCGACCAGGCGGACCAGGTGCGCGCGATCGTCAACACGCTGCTGATCGGCACGGTCGGCGGCGCGCTCGCCGTCGCTTGCTATACGGCAATAGGGCTAGCCGGTCATCGCCAACGTGGAGGCGTAGCACGTGTTCTCGATTACATCGTGCTCATCCCCCGCGCGATTCCCGGCATCCTCGCCGGCCTCGCGTTTCTGTGGATCTTCCTGTTCGTGCCCGGCTTGAAGGAGCTGCGGAACTCCATCTTCTCGGTGTGGCTGGCCTACACGGTGGTTTGGCTTGCGTACGGCATGCGGCTCATTTCCAGCGCCCTGTTGCAGATCGGGCCCGAGTTGGAGGAAGCCGCGCGCACCGTCGGCGCATCGAGCCGGCGCGTTCTCACCGACGTCACGATTCCGCTGATCCGCTTCGGGCTACTGGCAAGCTGGCTCCTGGTGTTCATGATCTTCGAGCGCGAGTATTCGACCGCGGTGTATCTGCTCGGCCAGGGCACGGAAGTCATCGGTTCGATGCTCGTCTCGCTTTGGGGTGCCGGCGCGATCGACCAGGTCGCGGCGCTGTCACTCATCAACATCGCGCTGGTCGCCGTCGGCCTCGCCGTCGCGCTGCGCTTCGGAGTCCGCCTCCATGAATAAGCTCGTGGTCGAAGATCTGCACCTGCAGTACGGCGACAATCAAATCCTCAAGGGCGTCTCGCTGACGCTGAGTCCGGGCGAGGTTGTCGCCCTGCTCGGTGCGTCGGGCAGCGGCAAGACGACGTTGCTGCGCTCGGTCGCGGGCCTGGAAGAGCCGAGTCAGGGCAGGATCGCGATCGGCGATGCGGTACTCTACGACAGCGCGGCCGGCGTCGACATGCCGGTGGAGAAAAGGAGTCTCGGGCTCGTCTTCCAGTCCTACGCGTTGTGGCCGCATCGGACGGTGTTCGAGAACGTCGCTTACGGGCTGCGCCTGCGCCACACGTCCGCCGGCGATATCGACAAGCGCGTCACGGAGGCCCTGAACAATCTGGGCCTGAGCCATCTGGCCGAACGCCTGCCGCACCAGCTCTCGGGCGGCCAGCAACAGCGGGTGGCGATCGCGCGGGCACTGGTCTATAACCCTCCCGTCGTGCTCATGGACGAGCCGCTGTCGAATCTCGACGCCAAGCTGCGCGAGGAAGCGCGCGCGTGGCTGCGCGAGCTGATCGTCCGGCTGCACATTTCCGCGCTGGTCGTCACGCACGACCAAACCGAGGCGATGGCGATGTCCGACCGCATCCTGCTGCTCAACTTTGGCAGGATCGAGCAGCAGGGCACTCCGGAGGAGATGTACAACCGGCCGCAGACGCAGTTCACCGCGGAATTCATGGGCAGCAACAATCAGCTTCCCGGCAAAGTTGCACAGGTCGCGGATGGGCGGGCGTTGCTGGAAGGCGAGGGTTGGCGGCTGTGGGGCACGGTGCGCGGCGATCTCAAGCCGGGCGATTCAGCGACCGGCATCATCCGCCTGGAGCGCACGCAGATTGCGACCGGTTCGGCCGACAATCGAATCCGCACCGAAGTAGTCACCGGGATGTTCCTCGGCGACCGCCGCGAAAATCTGTTCAAGCTGGGCGCGCTGCGCCTGCGCTGTTACGGCGCTGCACCCGCCGCCGGCGAGTGCTGGCTGGAGCTGCCGCGCGAGTCGCTGTGGGTATTCCCGGCAGCCTAACCGCCTTAACGTCTTTGCGTAGGGCCGAATTCATTCGACCGTCGCGACCTCGCGTGCGAATGAATTCGCACCTACGACATCGCATCGCCCGCAAAAGGAGGCGGCGTATAATTTCACGCTTCGATGGTCGCACTGCAGGGGTAATCGATGGGGCTTTTGGACGGTCTGTTGAGTGGCGTACTCGGCGGTGGCGCGCAGCAAGGACAGAGCCCACTGATTCAGATGGCGCTGCAATTGATCCAGCAAAACGGCGGCCTGCCCGGGCTCATCAGCAAGTTTCAGCACGGCGGGATGGCCGATCAGGTCGGCTCGTGGGTCGGCACCGGCGCGAACCTGCCTATGACGGGCAGCCAGTTGCACGAAGTTCTCGGCAGCGGTTCGATCGGTCAGATCGCCCAGCAGCTGGGTTTGTCGCACGGTGATGCAAGTTCGGGCCTCGCGCAGGTATTGCCGCAGATCGTCGATCACCTGACCCCGAACGGCCAGCTTCCTGTCGATCACGCCGACATGCTCAAGCAGGCGTTGTCTGCGCTCAGCAAGCGCACCTGACCGGGTTACAATCGCGAGGCCGGGCGGCTTACGCCGTCCGGCCTTTTTGTTGCGCGTGACCCGCCGATGACCGACGCCAACCTGCTCATCGCTGCGATCCTCGGCGTGGTCGAGGGCCTGACCGAATTTCTTCCCGTCTCCAGTACCGGGCATCTGATCGTCGCCGGGTCGCTGCTCGGTTACACGGGCGACAAGGCGAAACTCTTCGAGATCGTTATCCAGGCCGGCGCGATCCTCGCCGTGTGCTGGGAATATCGCGCGAAACTGCTCACGGTGTCGGCGGGCATCTTCCGCGACCGTAGCGCGCAGCGCTTCGTGCTCAATCTGCTGATCGCGTTCCTTCCCGCCGCGATCCTCGGGCTCGCGTTCGGCAGCGCGATCAAGGCGCGACTGTTCGCGCCGGTGCCGGTCGCAAGCGCCTTCATCGCCGGCGCTTTCGTGATCCTTTGGGCGGAACGCCGTCAACGCCGCAACCCGCGCACGGTGCGCATCGATCGCGTCGACGACATGCGCTGGCCCGACGCGCTCAAGGTTGGGCTCGCGCAGGCTTTCGCGTTGATTCCCGGGACCTCGCGGTCGGGCGCGACGATCATCGGCGGCATGCTGTTCGGGCTGTCGCGCACGGCGGCGACCGAGTTCTCGTTCTTCCTCGCGATCCCGACGCTCTTTGCCGCTACCGGCTACGAGTTCGTC
>JBGPYP010000281.1:0-3615 GCA_041493285.1 Casimicrobiaceae bacterium | reverse complement strand
CGTTCGCCACCGTGAGCAATCTGCGCGCGACGCTCTCCCAGATCGGCGACATCATCGATGCCAAGCAGGACGTCGTGATGGTCTATCTGTCCAGCCACGGCAGCCGCGACCACAAGCTCAGCATCGAGTTTCCGCCGCTGCAGCTCGATGCGCTCGGGTCCGACGCTCTCAAGCGGATGCTCGACGACGCGGGAATCAAGTGGCGGATCATCGTCGTCTCGGCGTGCTATTCCGGCGGCTTCATCGAGCCGCTGAAGGACGACTACACGCTGATCCTGACTGCGTCGGCGGCGGATCGCACCTCTTTCGGGTGCGGCGCCGAGAGCGACGCGACGTATTTCGGCGATGCGCTGTTCCAGCATGCGCTCCGCTTCGAGGATTCGTTCGTCAAGGCGTTCGAGCAGGCGAAGAAACGCATCGCCGAACGCGAGCGCGCGGAAAAGCGTGAGACCTCGAACCCACAGATCTTCATCGGCGACCAGATGGCGGCGAAGCTGCCCAAGCTCGAGGCGGAGCTGCGGGCGCGCCGGTCCAGGGATTCGATCTAGTGTCCCGTTCCGTAAATTCGCTTGATAGTTCGCAGCGGCCTCGGCCGCCATGCGGCGTTGCTCGGCCTCACCGTAGCCCGAGCTACGCTGTCGGCCTTGCGCCTTGCCTGACGGCCGATTCCGCTCGCTCCTTTATCGTCGGAACCTACGGAACGGGACACTAGCATGTCCGCTCCCGCGACTCCGCCTCGTCCGCTTGCGGGCCTAAAGGTACTCGAGCTGGGCCAGCTGATCGCCGGACCGTTCGCGGCAAAGCTGTTCGCGGAATTCGGCGCGGAGGTCGTCAAGATTGAGCCGCCGGGGACCGGAGACCCTTTGCGGCAGTGGCGATTGCTGCACAATGGCACGTCGCTGTGGTGGTACGTCCAGGCGCGCAACAAGAAGTCGGTGACCGTCGACCTGCGCTCGCCGGACGGGCAGGAGATCGCGCGCCGCCTCGCGCGCGACGCCGACATCATCGTCGAGAACTTTCGCCCCGGCACGCTGGAGAAGTGGGGGCTTGGCTACGAGGCGCTCGCGGCGGTCAACCCGGGATTGATCATGGTGCGCCTGTCCGGCTTCGGTCAGACCGGCCCGTATCGCGACCGGCCCGGCTTCGGCGCGGTGGGGGAATCGATGGGCGGCATGCGCCACATCACCGGCTTTCCCGACCGGCCGCCGGTGCGCATGAACATCAGCATCGGCGACGCGCTTGCCGCGCTTCACGGTGTAATCGGCGCACTCATGGCCCTGCATCATCGCGACGCTCGCGGAGGCCAAGGACAGGTGGTCGACGTCGCGCTGTACGAAGCCGTGTTCAACATGATGGAAAGCCTGGTGCCCGACTACGATCTTTTCGGCGAGGTCCGCGGCCGCCTCGGCACCGGGCTCACCAACATCGTGCCGTCGAATACCTACACCACCAAGGATGGCCAGAGTGTGGTCATCGCCGGCAACGGCGACAGCATCTACAAGCGCCTGATGCACGCGATCGGCCGCGACGACCTCGGGCAGGATCCGGAACTCGCGCACAACGTTGGCCGCGTCCAGCGCACCGCCGACATCGACGGCGCGATCGGCGCCTGGACAGCGACGCGCGAACTCAACGCTGTCGTCGAGGCACTGACGGCGGCAGACGTGCCGCATGGCAAGATCTATACGGCGGCGGACATCGTGTCCGACCCGCAATATCTCGCGCGGGAGATGATCCGGCAGGTGACGCTCGCCGACGGCACCGCGCTCAAGCTGCCGGGCATCGTCCCCAAGCTCTCGGCGACACCCGGGGCGATGGAATGGGTCGGCCCCAAGCTGGGCGAGCATACGGATGAAGTATTGCGCAGCGTCGGGTATAGCGCGGACGACATCGCACGCTTGCGGGCATCCGGAACGATTTGAAATGTAGGGCCGAATTTATTCGGCCGCGGCGTGACGAGATAAATGTGTGCGAATGAATTCGCACCTAAGCATGATGAGGTAAATCTATGGATAGTCGCATCTTCATCCACGACGTGGTCGCGCGCGATGGATTTCAGATCGAACCCGACTGGATTCCGACCGAGCGCAAGATCGAGATCATCGACCGGCTCTCGCAGACCGGTGTGGCCAAGATCGAGGCGACCTCGTTCGTCTCACCGAAGGCGGTGCCGCAGCTTCGCGACGCAGCGGAAGTGATGGCGGGCATCCGCCGCAATCCCGCTGTTACCTATGTGGCGCTGGTGCCCAACGCGCGCGGCGCCGAGCGCGCGCTCGCGGCCGAGGTTGACGAGATCGTGCTGGTCGTCTCGGCATCGGAGACGCACAACCGTGCCAACGTGCGGCGCAGCGTCGCCGAGTCGTTCGCCGGCTTTGCCGAGGTCTTCGCCGCGCTGCGTGGCAGCGGGATCGGCGTCGTCGGCGCGATCGCGACCGCGTTTGGTTGCCCGTTCGAGGGCGTCGTGCCCGAAGCGCAGGTGCTCGATTGCATCGGGCGCTATGTCGCCCTCGGCGTCCGCGGCGTGACGTTCGGTGACACGACCGGCATGGCGAACCCGCGACAAGTCGAGCGGCTGGTCGGCCGCGCGAGCGAGCGCTTCCCCGGTGTCGAGCTGACGCTGCACTTCCACAACACGCGCGGCATGGGGTTGGCCAACGTCCTCGCAGGAATTGCCGCGGGCGTGGTTCATTTCGAAGGTTGCCTCGGGGGCCTAGGCGGCTGCCCGTTCGCGCCCGGCGCGACCGGCAACGTCTGCACCGAGGACGTCGTGCACATGCTGCAATGCATGGGCTATGACACCGGCGTCGATCTCGACCGGCTGCTCGAGGCGTCGCGCCGTCTGGAAGCGATCGTCGGGCACGCGTTGCCGGGCCAGGTCGTCAAGGCCGGCAAAGTCGGCGATCTGCATCCGCTGCCGCCGGAACTCGAGTCTTCGCCACGTTGACAGCCCCGTAACGCTATGTGAGCATCGCCGCTCGAACGAGAGCGCAGGCGACAGCAATCGACGCTCGATGAATCTGTATCGGCTTTCCTACTGGAGGAAACAATGAAGCTTTTGCGTAGTCTGATCGTCGCCCTGTGCGCGATCCTGGCCATATCGCTGCCTTTTGCCGCGCAGGCGCAAGGCAAGCCCGAAAAACCGAAGGTCAGCATCGCCGTCGGCGGCAAATCGCAGTTTTACTATCTACCGCTCACCATCGCCGAGCGACTGGGTTACTTCAAGGACGAGGGGCTCGACGTCGAGATCAGCGATTTCGACGGCGGGTCGAAAGCGCTGCAGGCGGTGGTCGGCGGCAGCGCCGATGTCGTTTCCGGCGCGTGGGAAAACACAATCGACCAACAGCCCAAAGGCCTGCAGCTACAGGGTTTCGTTCTGCAGGGACGCTATCCCGCGATCTCGGTCGGCATCGCCAAGGCGAAGGCGGCGAGCTACAAGTCGCCGAAGGATTTGAAGGGCATGAAGATAGGCGTCAGCGCGCCGGGGTCAAGCACCAATCGCATGGTGCTGCATCTGCTCGCCAAGGACGGCCTCAAAGGCGACGACGTGTCGATCATCGGCGTCGGAACGTCGTCTGGCGCGATCGCGGCGATGAAGGCGGGGTCGCTCGACGCGAT
>JBGPYP010000228.1:0-4311 GCA_041493285.1 Casimicrobiaceae bacterium | reverse complement strand
CGCCGATTCCGCGGGCGCGATCATTCGCGCCAACTCGCTCACCAGGCGCGCGACGTCCTCCTGGCCGTGCAGATAGAGGTTCGCCGCGCTCGCCTCGTCGGGCTCGACGCACACCGATAGGATCGCCGGCGAGTGCAACCGGAATACCGCTTCGTCGGACGCGTCGTCGCCCACGTAGAACGCGCGGTCGGAGCGCGACTGCGCCAGGAGCGCGGTCAGCGCCTGACCCTTGTGCGGCGCGCCGGGCGGCAGCAGGTTGAGGACCGATTTGCCGTCGAGCAGCGTCGGCAGCGGCAGCAATCCGGACGTCCGCCCGACGAGCATACGCAGCGCGGCGCCTTGGTCGCGCGCGTGGCGGTAGTGGAAGCTGAGTGAATAGGTCTTGTCCTCGAGCACAATCCCGTCGAGGTCGCGCCATGGCTCGCTCCCCGAAGCGAGCTCGTCGAGCCACGCGCGGCACACGCGCGCGCATTGCGCCGAAACCTGTTCCATGCCCGGCACGCCCTCGGCGCCGTGATTGCCGACCAGATAGCGCGGCGTGAACCCGAGCATCGGCCGTGCATCCTCGACCGCGCGCCCGGTGATAATCGCCACCTGGGCGTGGCCGGCGAGCGCGCCCAAGCCCAGTTGCACCTCGCCGGGGACGCGCGCATCCCACGGGCGCGCGACAATCGGCGCGAGCGTGCCGTCGATGTCGAAGGCAAGCAGCGTATCGTGCGTCAGAAACGCGCGGATGCGCGCCAGCGCGACTGCGGACAGTGCGTATCTCACTTCACCTCGACGTCGCCAGTGCGCTGGTGCGCGTAGATGCGCTCGGAGACGCGCTGGCGCTGGCGCAGCCGCGCCGCGTCGAGCAGCATTGCCCCCGCCCAGCGGTAAACGTTGAACTCCTGCACCAGCCGCCGCATGCTGCGCATGCGCACCCGCTGCTCGTCCGCGGGCATGGTCAGGCCGCGGTAGAGCGCATGCGCGCACTGCTCGTTATGATACGGGTTGACGAGCAGCGCGTCGTGCAGCTCGCGCGCCGCGCCGGTGAACTGCGAGAGCACGAGCACGCCCTGTTCGTCGTCACGCGCGGCGATGAACTCCTTGGCCACCAGGTTCATGCCGTCGTGGAGGCTCGTCACCACGCAGACGTCCGCGGCGCGATAGTACTCGTTGACGATCGGCGCGTCGTGGTGCTCGACCTTGAGCCGGATCGGCTCCCAGCCGCCGCGGCCAAAGCGGGCGTTGACGCGTCCGGCGAGCGCCCGTACGCGCGCCTCGATATTCTGATACTCGTCGAGCGACGAGCGCGACGGCGCCGCGATCTGGATGAACACGAAGCGGCCGATGAACTCCGGATGCAGCTCGAGCATGCGCTCGACGGCGACGAAGCGCTCGAGGATGCCCTTGGTGTAGTCCATGCGATCGACGCCGATCCCGAGCAACACATCGTCGCGGAGCTGCTCGACCCGCAGGACCTTGGCGCGGCTGAGCGGCACGGAGAGCTGCGACTCGATCCACTCCGGCGGCCACTGGATCGAGATCGGGTAATGCTCCACCTGCGTCAGGTGCCCGCCGTGCGTAATCGTCGACGATTCGCGCTCGATCCGCGCCTCCAGATACCGATCGACGGTCTCGACGAAATTCTGACAGTGGAAGCGCGTGTGGAAGCCGAGGATCGTGCTGCCGAGCATGCCATCGAGCAGCTCCTCGCGCCACGGGCAGATGCCAAACGACTCGGGATTCGGCCACGGGATGTGCCAGAAGGTGATGATTGTCGCCTTGGGCAGGCGCTCGCGGACGAGCCGCGGCAACAGGGCGAAGTGATAGTCCTGCACCAGCACGACCGGGTCGTCAGTGCGCGCTTCGGCCTTCACCGCGTCAGCGAAACGGCGGTTGACGCGGACGTACTGTTCCCAGTCGGGCGTGCGGAACACCGGCCGCACGTGCGCGATGTGGCACAGCGGCCACAGGCCTTCGTTGGCGAAGCCGTAGTAGTAGCCTTGCTCTTCCTCCTGCGTGAGCCAGACCCGCCGCAGCGTGTAGCTCGGCTTTTCCGGCGGCACGCGCAGGCGGTCGTGCTCGTCGACGGTGTCGTGGTCGGCGCTGCCGCTGCCGTGCGCGATCCACGTGCCCGAGCACGCGCGCATCACCGGCTCCATCGCCGTGACCAGCCCGCTCGCCGGCCGTCGCAGCGTGATGCCTTTGTCGGTGCGCACGTGGACGAACGGCTCGCGGTTGGAGACGACCAGGATCTCGTCGCCGAGCAGCTTTTCGCGCAGCACGCCGCGCAGCATCTCCGGGCTCCAGGTCGTGCTGCGGTCCGGATTGCGGCGCGAGAGATCGAGGTCGCGCAGCATCGCGCGCAAGTCGCTCGCCAGCGGGTGCAGATCGCTCGCCGTCGGTTGCCCGAACGGTTGCAGGATGCCTTCGCCGTGCAGCAGTGCGCGCACGCCGGCGACCCAGCCGCGCCACGACAGGTGCGCGATGAACACCGTCACCATGGAAATGACGACGCCCAGCACGACGAACAGGCCGATCAGATAGCGACGGGTGTCGGCGCTGCGCCGCTCGACGAAGCTCATGTCGTGCACGAGAATCAGCGAGCCGATGCGGTTGTTGCCCTGGTGGACGGGATGCGTGACGACGTGCAGCGGCCCCTGCGGGAGTCGAACGACCGAATGCGCATCGTCGCCCGCGGCGACCGGCGGCTTGCAGCCGAGCGACGCGGGGTAGGTCGACGTTTCGTAGCGCAGCCTTCCGTTGTCGTCGCAGAACGCGAGCGCGTACAGGCGCTCGTCCTGCAGCGCGCGCGTGAACAGCGCCTGGACCCGGATCGCAGCACCCTGCTGGACCAGGTCCGCAAGCTGCTCCTCCATCGTGTTGGCGATGAGCTGCGAGCGTGCGTCGAGGTCGTTGACCCACCAGCGCAGCGTGAGGCGATCGACCAGCGGCACGATCGCATAGGCGAGCAGGGCGAGCGTCACCACCAGCGGTGCGATGAATCGCAGCGACAGGCTCAGGGAGCGGATTCGGTCTTGAGCGCTCATCGATTCTCCCGGTCGCAAATCGTCCTTGACTCGGCGTGCGCGACCGCTGACTTTGTCGCAAGCGCCGGTAAATCTTACAAGTTCAGCGGGCCCGCCGGTGGCCGAAAGAAGCGTATCACGCGGCTAAGCGGGACGGAAAATCAGGCGCCCCTCTCCTCGAGCCACGTACGTCTGCCCTGGGTAACGCAACGATCGTGCCGCGGTGCGGCCGCGGCGTTCGGCATATGACCGCAGCGCGAGGGCGGCGGTTCATCCTGCGGCAGGCGCTAGCGCTCCAGGATCGCTGTCACGCCCATGCCGCCCGCCGTGCAGATCGAGATGAGCCCGCGACCGCTGCCGCGCTGCGCGAGTTGCTTGGCGAGCGTGCCGACGATGCGCGCGCCGGTCGCCGCGAACGGGTGGCCGAGCGCGACGCTGCCGCCCTTGGGGTTGAGCTTGGCGCGGTCGATCGAGCCCAGCGGGGCAGAGCGCTTGAGGCGGGTGCGGCAATAATCCTCGGACTCCCAGGCTTTGAGCGTGCACAGCACCTGCGCGGCGAACGCTTCGTGGATCTCGTAGACGTCAAAATCCTGCAGCGTGATCCCGGCGCGGTCGAGCATCATTGGCACCGCATACGCGGGCGCCATGAGCAGCCCCTCGCGCGGGCCGGTCAGTCCCGCGTAATCGACCGCGGCGACGGCAGACTGCGTGAGCCACGCCTGGACGTCGAGCCCGCGTGCTCGCGCCCAGGCCTCGGAGGCGAGCAGCACGCACGCCGCGCCGTCGGTCAGTGGTGTGCTGTTGCCTGCGGTCAGCGTGCCCTCCGCGCTGCGATCGTAAACGGGCTTGAGCGCGGCGAGCTTCGTGAGGCTGGTGTCGCTGCGGACGTTGTTGTCGGTGTTGAAGCCGGTGAACGGCACGACCAGATCGGTGTAGAAGCCTTCGCGCCACGCGGCCGCCGCCTTGACGTGACTCTGGTAGGCGAGCGCATCCTGGTCGGCGCGCGCGATCCGCCACTCCTTGGCCATCAACTCGCAATGCTCTCCCATCGACAGGCCGGTGCGGGGCTCGCCCACCGTCGGCGCCGCCGGCTTGAGATCGCGCGGGCGCAGGCGCAGCCACGGACGAAGCCGCGCGCCGAGCGTCTTGCCATGCGCGCTGTCGAGAACGATCCGCGTGAGCTTTCGACCGTAAACGATCGGCGCGTCGCTGGTCGTATCGACGCCACCGGCGATCGCGACCTCGATCTCACCGCGCGCGATGCGCTGTGCGAGCTGCACCGTCGTCGTCAGGCTCG
>JBGPYP010000385.1:0-2417 GCA_041493285.1 Casimicrobiaceae bacterium | reverse complement strand
GGCGACGGAGCTGCCCCCGCGCGGAGTGCCGCTCGCGCCCGGCGCGCCGCTCGAGCGCACCGCTCCGCCGGCGATCGAGCGCGAGTTGGCCCCGCCGGTCGAGCTGCCACCGCGGTCCGTTCCGGCGGCACCCGGCGCACCCATCGAACGCGTCGCGCCGCCGAAGATCGAGCGCCAGCTCGCACCGGCCGTCGACGTTCCGGCGCGCGGCAGCGTGCCTGCCGCAGTGCCTTCGCCGCGCACCACGCCCGGTGAGAGCGCGCCGCCGGCGCAACGCACGGCTCCGCCCGCGACCGCTTCGGAAAGGGCACCCGCGCGCCCGGACACGTTGCCGCCGCTCCGCTACGGCACGCCCGAAGGCGACGAGGATATCTTCAAGCCGCGCCGCGATGCGGTGACACCGTCGGCCGAACCCGGCGCCGCGCCGCGCATCGATCTCGACGCGGCGAGGAAACGCGCGGTGCGCGACATGGCGAACGAAGGCTCGGGCTCGCGCGGCGTGCTGCCATTCCCGCTGCCCGTACCGCTGCCTCCGGACAAGAAGACGAAGGAAGCCCGCGCGATGGAGAAGGCGCTCAAGCCCGATTGCCGCACCGCATACGCAGACCTGGGTCTGCTCGCGGTCCCGGCGCTCGTTGCGGGCGCGTTCGATAATGGAGGCTGCCGCTGGTAGGAGCCAGCGACACGCGTGCACCGGTCATTGCGGGAATGCGAGCCGACGCGAACAGCAACGCCACCGGTGCAGCGGTGACGTGCTCTGGCGATCAGCACCTCGCATTCACGCCTCGCGCTCGGCTCCGCTCCCGGCTTCTGCTACCATCTCGGCAGGGTGAGGAGGGGAGGTCACATGGGATTGAAGCTCAATCTCGGGTGTGGCCGTTCTTGCATGCCCGGTTGGGTGAACGTCGACGCGACGGCCCTGCCGGGCGTCGATGTGGTGGCTGATCTCGAGTGCTGCCGCACGCAACGGCTTCCGTTCGACGACGACGCTGTCGACGAGTTGCTGCTCTCGCATGTGCTCGAGCACATCGCCGACACGCTCGGACTCATGCAGGAACTCCATCGGATCGCTCGCCCCGGCGCGACTGCGACGATCCGCTGCCCGTACGGCGGCAGCGACGATGCCGACGAAGACCCGACGCATCGCCATCGCTTCTTCCTGAACAGCTTCGGCTATTTCTCGCAACCGTTTTACTGGCGCGCCGATTACGGTTACCGCGGCGACTGGGAGCCACGGCGAATCGTGCTCCATGTCGACGGCCGGGAAAATGCCGGGCTTGCGGCCGACGACGTGTTGCGCAAGGTGCGCAAACTCCGCAACGTCGTGCTCGAGATGGTCGCGGAACTCGACGCGATCAAGCCGATTCGCCCGCCGGAGAGGGCGCTGCAGCGCGCGCCCGCCGTCGAAATTGCGTATAGCGGCCGGGAGGGGCAAGCATCAGCCGCGGCGTAAATGGGGTCAGGTTCGATTTCCAATCAAGGCCCACAGAAGGCTGCGTCAGGACCGGAAATCGAACCTGACCCCGATCAATGTCCGATCCGCAGCGCCTCGAGCAAACGCGAGACCATGTTGTACGCCGCGACGGTCGCGACCAGTTCGACCAGCCCGCGGTCGTCGAAGTGCTTGCGCAGCGGCTCGAACAGTCCGTCGGGAACCTGGACCTCACGCGTCATCGCGTCGGTCAGCGCCAGCACCGAGCGTTCGAGTGGCGTGAACGCGTCGCCCGGCTGCGGCGCGTGCAGCGCCTCGATCTTTGCCTCGCTCACGCCGCACCGGAGCGCAACCGGCCGGTGCGCCTCCAGCTCGAATGGCGCGCGGTTGAGTACCGCCACGCGCATGATCACGATCTCGCGCAGATCCGGCGGCAGCGAGCTCTTGTTGCGCACGGCGGTCAGCATCTTCTCCCAGCCTTCGGCGACCGGGGCGCTGTTGAGCAATACCTGATAGAGCAGCGAAATGTGGCCGCGCTCGGCGACGATCGACGCCTCGATCGGTGCCAACTCGGCCCTCGTGCCGGGAACAACCGGCGGAACACGGGTCGCCACTTGGTTCCCTCCTCACTCGCCTTTGATTTTCTTGTCGCGGATAATCCTGCCCCACTTCGCGCTGTCGCTTCGCACCAGCGCGGCGAGCTGGCCGGAGCTGCCGGGCAGCGGATCGGCGCCCGAATCGACCAGCCGCGAGCGATACGGCTCGGCGGCCAGCACTCGCCGCACGGCGGCGTTCAACTGCTCGATGCGCGCCGGCGCTGTCTTCGCGGCCGCGAACAGCGCGTACCAATTGTTTGACTCGACGCCGTGGATGTCCTGCTCGTCGAGCGTCGGCACTTCGGGCAGCAGCGGATGACGCTTCGGCGCGGCGATGCCCAGTGGTTTGAGCTTGCCGCCGCGAATGAAGCCGATGAGGCCGGGAATAT
>JBGPYP010000255.1:0-4016 GCA_041493285.1 Casimicrobiaceae bacterium | reverse complement strand
CGACGTCTACGTCACGCCGTCGGCGGCGCCGAAGGTCGCGGTCGGGGACATCGTCTTCGCGACCGAGACGATTCTCGCGGAACTCCCCGCGGCCTGACGCGGCTGGCGCTCGCGCGCCGGTGTTGCGCGGCGCGCGGGTTGTGCTACCTTTGCGCCGCCATGACGGATTTCGACACCCAACGCGCGCTCCGGAAGAACCGGATCCGCCGCCGCGGGATCTACCTGCTGCCCAATCTGCTCACGACGGCGGCGCTGTTCGCCGGCTTCTACGCGATCGTGCAGGCGATGAACGGCCGCTTCGACCACGCCGCGATCGCGATCTTTGTTGCCATGGTGCTCGACGGTCTCGACGGCCGCGTCGCGCGCCTCACCAAGACACAGAGCGCGTTCGGCGCCGAATACGACAGCCTTTCGGACATGGTCTGTTTCGGCGCGGCGCCGGCGCTGGTCGTCTACGAATGGGCGTTGCTCAGCATGGCCAACCTGGGCTGGATCGCCGCGTTCGTCTATTGCGTCTGCGCCGCGTTGCGGCTGGCGCGCTTCAACACCATGCTCGAGGTCGCCGACAAGCGGTTCTTCCAGGGCCTGCCCAGCCCGTCGGCGGCGGCGCTCGTCGCAGGGTTCGTGTGGATCATGGACGACAACGCGGTCGATCCGGAGAGCGTGCGCTGGTGGGCGTGGGCGGTGACCGTGTTCGCGGGTCTCACCATGGTCAGCAACCTCAAGTACTACGGCTTCAAGACGATCAACCTGCGCCGCAGCGTCCCGTTCGTTGTCGTCTTCCTCATCGCGCTGTTCTTCGTGCTGGTGAGCGTGCAACCGGCGATCGTGCTGTTCGCCGGGTTCGTCGCTTACGCACTGTCGGGCTATGTCTGGTCGGCGTGGCTTGCCATCAAGCGCCGCCGCGCGACTTGAGCGCCTGACCCACGGTTGCGCACGCCGGCGAATGCCGCTATAGTGCCCCGCATGAACAGCCGACGCGACCTCCCCTCCTCGCGTTTTTCTGCGATCGCCCGCCTGGGCGGTCTGCTGCTGCTGCTGCGCCCCGTGCGCAGATAATCCACTCCACCTTCTCGTTGTGCGCTCCCCGCGCGGTTAATCCCGGCGGAGGAACCGTTCCAGTACGTCCAGCTTGCAGGAGCTGACCATGCCCGACCGATTGATCATCTTCGATACGACTCTCCGCGACGGGGAGCAGAGCCCCGGCGCGTCGATGACGCGCGAGGAGAAAATGCGCATCGCCAAGCAGCTCGAGCGGCTGAAGGTCGACGTGATCGAGGCCGGGTTTCCGGCGTCGTCGAACGGCGACTTCGAGGCCGTGAAGGCGATCGCCCACGCGATCCAGGGCAGCACGATCTGCGGCCTGGCGCGCGCCAACGAATCCGACGTTCGCCGCGCCGGCGAGGCGCTCAAGGGCGCCAAGTCCGGCCGCGTGCATACCTTCATCGCCAGCTCGCCGATCCACATGCAGATGAAGCTTCGCATGACGCCCGACCAGGTGCTCCAGCAGGCGGTGAAGGCGGTGAAGTGGGCGTGCGAATACACCGACGACGTCGAGTTCTCGCCCGAGGACGCGGGTCGCTCGGAGCCCGACTTCCTGTGCCGGTTGGTCGAGGCGGCGATCAAGGCCGGCGCCACGACGATCAACATCCCGGACACCGTCGGTTACACCATGCCCTGGCAGTTCGGCGCGCTCATCGGGTCGCTGCGCGAGCGCGTCCCGAACTCGGCGAAGGCGGTCTGGTCGGTGCACTGCCACAACGATCTGGGCATGGCGGTCGCCAACTCGCTCTCCGCGGTCATGAACGGCGCGCGTCAGGTCGAGTGCACGATCAACGGGCTGGGCGAGCGCGCAGGCAACGCGTCGCTCGAGGAGATCGTGATGGCGGTCAAGACGCGCAAGGACGTCTTCCCCTGCGTGACCGGGATCGACACCACGCAGATCGTCGCGGCGTCGAAGCTCGTGTCGGGGATCACCGGCTTTCCGGTGCAGCCGAACAAGGCGATCGTCGGCGCGAACGCCTTCGCGCACGAGTCGGGCATCCACCAGGACGGCGTGCTCAAGCACCGCGAGACCTACGAGATCATGCGCGCCGAGGATGTGGGCTGGGGCGCCAACAAACTGGTGCTGGGCAAGCTTTCCGGCCGCAACGCGTTCAAGACGCGGTTGGCCGAGCTGGGTATCGACCTGGGTAGCGAGGAAGCGCTCAACCACGCGTTCGCCCGCTTCAAGGAGTTGGCCGACAAGAAGGGCGAAATCTTCGACGAGGACCTGCACGCGCTCGTCTCCGACGAAACCGTGACTCCGGAGCGCGAGTTCTACAAGCTGATCGCGCTCAAGGTCATGTCCGAAACGGGCGAGGTGCCGCAGGCCGAGGTGACGCTGGTTGCGGGCGACACCGAGCGCAGCGTGCACACGCGCGGCGACGGGCCGATCGACGCCACGTTCCGCGCGATCGAGCAGATGGCGCATTCCAAGGCAAAGATGCTGCTCTACTCGGTCAATGCGATCACCACCGGCACCGACGCGCAGGGCGAGGTCACGGTGCGGCTGGAGCGCGACGGCCGCATCGTCAACGGCCTGGGCGCCGACACCGACATCCTGGTCGCGTCGGCCAAGGCGTACATCAACGCGCTCAACAAGCTGCACAGCAAGCAGGAACGCTTGAATCCCCAGCTGGCGGCGTGAGCCCGTGGCGAGGGGCCTCCGCGACCGGCGCGCGAAGTTCTCGCGTTGCGTTGTCGGCCCTCGCGCCCGGCTCGGGTCGCCTCCACTCGCTGACGCTCGCGGAGCCTCGCTCCGCCTCGCCGATCGCCCCACGCGCGTGGCAAGCGGGGATGGAGCCGGCGCGCGTGGCGAATCGACGCCGGAGGCCGACACGGTGAGGTTGCGCATAGCGGGGTCGGTACAAGGAGGCCGAGCGGCGTGAGCCATCCCAAGGACGCGACCGCAGGCGAGCAGGCCGCGTTGCCGGCGACGATCCGCGTCGGCGGCGCCGACTTAGCCGTCTGGCCGGGTGGGCAGACGGTTGAGCCGCTGTCGGCGTCGCTGATGGCGGCAACCCGATTCGCCGACTTCGAGGCGTTCCACCCGGCGCTGATCGATGCCGTCCTGGCCGCGGAGCGCGACCCGCGTTGGCGCGCGGTGCTAGTGCTGCAACCTCCCGGCTCGCAGGGCGCCTCGATCTTTCGTGGCGGTTGCGGCACCAAGGTGCGCAAGATTTCCGAATGGGACGCCGCGGCGGCGTCGCTCGCCCATGCCCGGGCCCTGACCTTCGCGCATCGGACGCTGTCCCGCCGGCCGGTCTATGCCGACGACAGCTGGGCGAGCGTGTACCGCGCAGGCGATTACTGCATGCCGCACAGCCACCTGCGCTCAAACGTAAGTATCGTCTACATGCTCGACCCGGGCGACGACGACCCTGATGAGCCGATGGCGGGCAAGCTCTGTTTCGCCGATCCGCGCATCGGCGCGTGCTGCCCCGACGAGCCCAACCGTGTCACGCGACACATGATTCCTGCGATGACGCCGGGGACGATGCTTATTTTTGCCAGCGACTATTTGCACAGCGTGAACCCGTATCGCGGGCGGCGGCCGCGCATCACCCTGTCCTGGAATATCACCCTTGACCGGCTGCCCGGTCGCCCGGGCGAGGGTTGGGCCTGAACGCTTCCTATTCTCGCCGCGCGCGGCCTCCTTAAAAGCGAGTCGCCACATGTTTCGTCGCGCGTCGACCGCCGCGGCTTCGGCCTCCTTGCGCGGTTCTTCGGAAGTGAATCGCATCGCGTCGGCCTCATTCTGCGACTCGCCACGCGCGATCCCCGCATCGCTTCGCTCGCGGGGCCCCTCGCTGCGGGCTCGCACGGATACTCGCGGACGCTCGGCGCCTCTCGCTGCTCGCGCCGGGGCCTGCTATCATTGCGGCACCGCAGCAAAACAGCCTGAACCGGCGCTTGGCGGCCCACCCGGCCGTGACGCCGGCGCTCCCCGCCGCATCCCCGCGTCATGCGCCCGG
>JBGPYP010000309.1:0-3230 GCA_041493285.1 Casimicrobiaceae bacterium | reverse complement strand
CGGATTGCGTTGCTGGCAAAATGCGGATGAATGCGAGGCGCGCGACGACGGTCGTAGCTTGGGCTACGATGCCGAGGAGCGCGACGAAGCAGGCGCCGCATTTTCCCGCAACCCGGATGGGACGGGGCTCATTGGCCACTGAGCGGGCGATCTGCTTTGTCGCTTCGTTCGCAAGAGGGGGCCGAGCCCTTTGCATCACCTCGCTTCGCGCAGCTCATCCCGGAAAGCCGCCGTCGCAACCGTGCGGGACTTGTTCAGAGGTTCCCTAATGGCGCGCTTCACGGCACCCTCTCGCAACGGGCCCGCGGGACGGTGCGATCGAGCCGGGCCGCGGGTCGCCACGCGATCGGCTGGAGGCCTCGCTTGATGGCATTCGTCCGCTGGATCGTCGGTGGCATCCTGTTCGTCGCGCTCCTGTTCCTATCGCTGCAGAACTCCGAGCTGGCCACGGTGCGCTTCTATCACTGGTTCTCGTGGGAGGCGCCGCTGATCTTCCTGTTGCTGATCGCGTTTGCCGCGGGCATCGCGGCGGGGCTGCTCGCAGGGTTGTTCCGTTCGGTTCGCCTGAAGCGCCAGCTCGCCCGCCTGCGCAAGCAGCATCGCCGCGCCGCGGCGACGGCAGCGCAGGGGCCGGTCGACGGACGCTGAGGTCTGCCACGCCTGATCGCGATGGATTTCGAACTCTGGTGGCTGCTCCCGATTCCGGCGCTATTCTTCGCGCTGGGGTGGATCGCGGCGCGCATCGACATCTCGCATCTGCTGCGCGAGTCGCGCGCGCTGCCGCTGTCGTATTTCCGCGGGCTCAACTTTCTGCTCAACGAGCAGCCGGACAAGGCGATCGAATCGTTCATCGAGGTCGTGAAAGTCGATCCCCAGACGATCGATCTGCACTTCGCGCTCGGCAACCTGTTCCGGCGTCAGGGCGAGATCGACCGGGCGATCCGGATGCACCAGAATCTGCTCGACCGGCCGGACCTGGCCCCGGAGAAGCGTCAGGTCGCGGTGTTCGAGCTGGCGCAGGACTTTCATCGCGCCGGGCTGCTCGACCGCGCCGAGGAGTTGTTCAGGCGTCTGGACGGGAGCCCCTTCGAGCTGCAATCACTGGGTTTCCTGCTGCAGATCTTCGAGCAGGAGAAAGACTGGCAGAAGGCGATCACGGTGACCAAGCGCATGGAGGCGCTGGCCAAGCGGCCGTACTTCAAGGAGATCGCGCACTACTACTGCGAGCTGGCGCAAAATGCGATGCTGCGCTCGCAGCTCGACGATGCGCGCCGCCACCTCGAGCAGGCGCTTGCGGAATACAAGATGTGCACGCGGGCGACGATCATGCTGGGCGACGCAGCCGCGCAGCAGGGCAACTACGCTGCCGCGATCGCCGCCTGGCAGCGCATCGAGTCGCAGAATCCCGCGTTTCTGGGGCTGGTCGCCGATCGTCTCGCCGACGCCTACCGCAAGACCGGCGACGTCGCGCAGGGCATCCGCGTCCTGCGCAGCTACGAAGACCAGTATCCGTCGCTCGATTTGCTCAACGCGGTCTTCAATCAGGTGCTCGCGCACGAGGGCCCCGACGCGGCGGCGCAGCTCATCAAGGAAGAGCTGGTCCGCAGCCCGACGCTGCTCGGCCTGGACAAGCTGCTCGAGGCGCAGCTCCTGGCCGCGCCCGTCGAGCGCCGGAACGACCTTGAGCTGGTCAAAGGCCTGGTTGGCCAGCACATCAAGCGCCTGGGCATGTACCGCTGCGAGCAGTGCGGCTTTCGCGCCAAGCAGTACTACTGGCGTTGTCCGGGCTGCGGCAAATGGGAGACGTATACGCCACGTCGAACGGAGACGCCAGATGGCTTCGTGTGATCGTGGAATTCACAAACAGGCACAGCGACGCAGAGGGAAACCAATGAACTCCTCTGTGCCTCTGTGTCTCCCGGTGCGATCGACTGTCCGCGGTCTCATCCTACGATGAATCCAGACGACCCGAAGGTGATCGTCGCGCTGGACTTCGCCGATCCGGCGCACGCAATCGCGCTCGTCGATCGCCTCGACCCGAAGGCCTGTGCGCTGAAAGTGGGCAAGGAAATGTTCGTCGTCGCGGGACCCGAGCCCGTGCGCTGGATGATCAAACGCGGCTTTCGCGTTTTCTTGGACCTCAAGTTCCACGATATCCCGAACACGGTCGCGCAGGCCTGCGCAGCGGCGACCCGACTGGGCGTGTGGATGCTCAACGTGCACGCCGTGGGCGGTCGCGAGATGCTCATCGCGGCGCGCGACGCGGTCGTACGCGCGGCCGCGGAACGCGATGCGGCCAAGCCGTGGCTGCTTGCGGTCACCGTGCTGACCAGCCTCGATGGCAGCGATCTCGAGGAGATCGGCTTCGCCGGAGCACCGGAAACACTTGCGCTGCGGCTCGCGCGGCTGACCGCGGACTGCGGGCTCGACGGCGTGGTCTGCTCCGCGGTCGAGGCGCCGGCGTTGCGCCGCGCGCTGGGCGCGCGCTTTAAGCTGGTGACGCCGGGCATCCGGCCGGGTGGCGCTGCAGCCGACGATCAGGCCCGCATCGTGACGCCTGAGGTGGCGATCGCCAACGGTGCGGACTACCTCGTGATCGGGCGCCCGATCACGCAGGCCGCCGATCCGCCCGCGGCGCTCGCCCGGATCAACGCCGCTTTGGGAGTCGCTAGGTGAAAATCACGATGACCGGGACCGGTTACGTCGGGCTGGTGACCGGCGCGTGTCTGGCCGAAGTCGGCAACGACGTTCTGTGCCTCGACGTCGATCGCGACAAGATCGACGTTCTCAACCGCGGCGGCGTGCCGATTCACGAGCCAGGGTTGCCCGAGTTGATCCGGCGGAACGTCGCGACGGGCCGGCTGCGGTTCACCACCGACGTCGATGCTGCGGTCCTCCACGGCACGATGCAGTTCATCGCCGTGGGCACGCCTCCGGACGAGGACGGCGCGGCCGATATGAAGCACGTGATCGCCGCCGCGCGGAGCATCGGTGCGCGAATGACCGACTACAAGGTCGTCGTCGACAAATCGACCGTGCCGGTCGGAACCGCGGACCGCGTGCGGGAGACGATCACCGCCGAGTTGGTCGCGCGCGGCGCGCAGGTACCGTTTGCCGTCGTCTCGAACCCGGAGTTCCTCAAGGAAGGTGCGGCGATCGAGGATTTCATGAGACCCGACCGGGTCGTGATCGGCGCCGACGACGAGCGGGCGATCATGCTTCTGCGCGCG
>JBGPYP010000096.1:0-8835 GCA_041493285.1 Casimicrobiaceae bacterium | reverse complement strand
GGCCTGATTACGTCGCCGGACCGCAATGAAGCCGCCAAGGCCCGTGACGACGTTCGCCGCGCGCTGGACGAAGCGGCGACCGTCAAGGCGCCGTGCCTCATTTTCGTGGCCGGGGGCGTGGATCCGCGCGACAAGAATATCGCCGATGCGCGCGCCCGCGCCCTCGAGGGCGTCGCCGAACTCATCCCGCATGCGCGCAGCGTCGGGGTCAAGATCGCGCTCGAGCCGCTGCATCCGATGATCTGCGCCACGCGGTCGGTCCTCTCCACGATGAAGCTCGCCAATGCGTGGTGCGACCGTCTCGGTGCGGAAGACGTCGTCGGCATCGCGGTCGACACCTATGCCGTGTGGTGGGACCCCGACATCGAGGCCGAAATCGCGCGCGCCGGCAAGCGCATCTGCTCGTTCCACGTGAGCGACTGGCTCGCCGACACGCAGGACCTGCGCCTCGACCGCGGCATGATGGGCGATGGCGTCATCGACCTTCCGGCGCTGCGCCGGATGGTCGAGTCGGCCGGCTACGGCGGGTACGTCGAAGTCGAGATCTTTTCGCAGCGCAACTGGTGGCAGCGCGATCCCGACGAAGTCATCGGCGTGATCAAGGACCGCGTCCAGAGAGCTGTTTGAATGAGCGCGATCCCGTTCGCCTTGATCGGCGCCGGCGCGATTGGCCGTGTGCATGCGCAAAACATCGCCAATCACCCGGAGACCCACTTGCGCTGGGTGGTCGACAGCGACGCGTCGCGCGGCCACGCGCTCGCATCCGCGTACGGCGCGAACTTTTCCACGTCGGTGGACGAGATGCTTGCCGACCATTCGGTGCAGGTCGTGGTGATCGGCTCGTCCACCGACGTCCACGAGGCGCATCTGCTTGCCTGCGTCGGCGCCGGCAAGGCGGTGCTGTGCGAAAAACCCATCGCGGACAGCCTCGAGCGGGCCAGGAACTGTCTCGACGCCGCGCGCGCGGCCCGCGTGATCGCGGCCGTCGGCTTCAACCGCCGTTTCGACGTGCATCACCGGGCGGTCCACGATCGCGTGCGCGCCGGGGAGATCGGCACCGTTGAAACCGTGCACATCGTGTCCCGGAGTTCGGAAGCGTCGCCGCCCGAAGCCGCGCATCGCGCCGGCGGTATGCTTCGCGAAAAGGGAACGCATTTCTATGATCTCGCTCACTGGATGGCCGGATCCGAACCCGTGGAAGTCTATGCGGCCGGCGATTGCCTGTTCGACCCGGCGTACGCCGCGTTCGGCGATGTCGACACCGCCGCGTTGACGCTGCGCTTCGCCTCGGGCGCGCTGGCGACGATGAGCTTCAGCCGCAGGACCATGTACGGCTACGATGAGATGATCGAGGTGTTCGGATCAAAGGGCATGCTGCAATCGCGCCGCCAGCGGCAGCGCGGCGTGTCGCTCTACCAGGGGGACCGCGTGATCGACGACGGCATTCATCCCGGCTGGTACGAGCGGTTCGCGCCGACCTACGTGGCGGAGCTCGACGCCCTCGTGACGGCCGTCCGCGCCGGGACCCCGGTCGAACCGAACCTCGCCGATGGCATGCGAGCGCAGGCGGTCGCTGAAGCCGCGGTCGCAGCGCTGATCCAGAAAAGGCCGATGGCCATCCCCAACGTCTGGCACGAGGCCTGATCCGGATCGGCGCACGCCGGAAGCAACGCGAATTTCCCCGGGAAGGATGCGAATGACGAGTACCTCGTTGGCCGGTCAGGGCGCCATCGTCACCGGCGGCGCACGGGGCATCGGCCTCGGCATCGCGCAGCGCCTCGCGCTCGAGGGTTGCCGCGTTGTCCTGTGGGACCAGGCCTTCGACCAGTTCGATGCCGCCGCCGCGGGCTTCTCTCCGGCGGCGATGCGCACGGTTGACGTTGCCGATTACAAAGAGGTCGAGCGCGCATTCGCCGCCAGCGAGAAGGCGCTCGGCACGATCGACATCCTGATCAACAACGCGGGCATCAACGGCCCGGTCGCGCCCGTATGGGAGTATCCGCTCGACGCCTGGGATCGCGTGCTCGCCGTGGATCTCACCGGCGTCTTCTATTGCTGCCGCGTCGCGGTTCCGCACATGCGCGCACGGTCGTACGGACGCATCGTCAACGTCGCGTCGATCGCCGGGAAAGAAGGGAACGAGGGCATTGCCGCGTACGCGTCGGCAAAGGCCGGCGTCATCGGCTTCACGAAGTCGCTGGCGCGGGAACTCGTCGCCAGCGGCGTGCTGGTGAACGCGATTGCCCCGGCCATCACCGAGACGGACCTCTTCAAGCAGATGACGCCGGAACACATCGCGCTCGCCAAGAGCAGGATACCGATGGGGCGGACGCTGCAGGTGCCGGAGGTGGCGGCGATGGTCGCCTGGATTGCGAGTCCCGAATGCAGCTTCACCACGGGATTCACATTCGATCTGACCGGCGGCCGCGCGACGTATTGAACGCAATGAGCCGAACCCCGCGGGAAAAACGGAGGTAAGCGATGAAGATCGGCTGGTGCGGGCGCCTCGAGAATGCCGAAATCATGAAGCGAGTCGGCCTCGACTACATCGAGATACCGATCGCTCCGCTCAACATCGAGGACGACGAGGACTTCAGAGCGGCCAAGGCGGCCATAGCGAGCTCGCCTCTCGCCACGACCGCGTCCAACACGTTCTTTGCCAGGGATATCAGGGTCGTGGGCCCGGAGATCGACGAGCGCCGGGTGAAAAGCTACATCGCGCGCGCAGCGGAGATATGCGCAACGGCCAAATCGAACGTCGTCGTCCTTGGCAGTGGATGGGCGCGTAACGTTCCGGAGCATTGGGAGCGCTCGAGGGCGGAAGACCAGTTCGTCGAAACCCTGTCGTGGTGTGCCGACGCGCTCAAAGGCACAGGGACCACGCTGGTGATCGAGCCGCTGAACCGCAAGGAGTCGAACCTCATCAACAGCGTCGACGAGGGCGTCCGTTTCGCCAAACGGGTCGACCGGCCGGAGATCCGCGTCCTGGCGGACTTTTACCACATGGACGAGGAGCACGAGCCCCTCGAGACGCTGAAGCGAAACATCGAGTGGCTATCGCATATCCATCTGGCGGATACGGGGCGCAAGAACCCTGGAACGGGATCCTATCCCTACGACGAGTTCTTCGGGAATCTGAAGCAGGCCGGATACAAGGGAATGATCTCCGCGGAGTGCTCGGTCGTCGACCCGGAGGCGGACATGCGACCAGCCTGCAATTTCTGCGGCGTTATTGGGAGTAGCGTGCTCGCGATGACTCAGTCAACGAAGCAAGATCGTAATCGGTAAACTGCGCGGCGTCTGTGCGGCGCTGTTCATGGCGCAAGGCACGCGCAATCGCGTCCGGCATGTCCATAGTTTGGCGCAATGATGACTATTGAGCGCATTGACTTTACGGCACGTGGGTACGCTCCTAGAGTGCATCCTCGTGTGCAGAGGAGGGTCGGGGCATGGCGGACGTACGCATATCTCTGGTGACGGGAGCCGCGAGCGGCATCGGCCGCGCAACGGCCAAGCGGCTGGCGGCCGCCGGGGACGTGGTGGTGGTCGCTGACCTGAACGGAGCGGGGGGCCGTGCGGTCGTCGCCGAAATCCGCAAGGCCGGCGGGAGGGCCGAGTATCGCGCCGTCGATGTCGCGCGCGAGGCGTCCGTTGCCGAATGCGCGCAGCGCGTCGAAAGCGAGCTGGGACCCGTCGGCGTTCTCGTGAACTCGGCCGGCGTATTGCAGAACGTCGCCGACATCGGCACGTTCAGTCTCGAAGAGCACGACAAGGTATGGGCGATCAACTATCGCGGCACGTACCTGTGCTGCCGCGCGTTTGCTCCGCGCATGGCGGCGCGGCAGGGCGGATGCATCGTCAACATCTCATCGACTTCGGCAGCGAGAGCGATGCCGCTTCTCGCGTACGGCCCCGGCAAGGCGGCCATCCAGAACCTGACGGCCATACTCGCGGCCGAGCTCGGCCCGGACAACGTTCGGGTCAACGCCGTGATGCCCGGCTACGTGCTGACCGAACAGATGCAGGCGCGAATCGACGCCGGCAAGCGTGATCCTCGTTCGATGCAGAACCACAGTGCGCTGGGGCGCATGGTCGCGCCGGAAGATGTCGCCAACGGGATTCACTTTCTTTGCTCCGACGCCGCCTCCTGCATCACTGGCATCGCGCTGCCCATCGACGCAGGCTATCTCGCGGCGGTGACGTACCTCCATCACCCGGGGCTCGCCGGCGTGCATCCGCGGCGCGCCGACAAGACGCCGGTCGCCTGACGACGGCGCTGCGAGGATAGGAACGTGGAGCGCGTTCAGTACGCGACGATCGGCTGCAGCGGAATGGGCGCCGGCATCTGCACGGTCTCGCGGGGTTGCACGCAACGCCCTTTTTCAATCTGAAGCTTGCCGCCGTCTGCGATCTCGACATCGCCAACGCCAACGCGATGGCCGACGAGGCGCAGCAGCTGATCGGGTCCCGACCCCGCGCGTACGCCCGCATTGCCGACATGGAGGCCGGCGTCGCGGAACTCACCATTCACAGCCGGATCGCGGGTCCGCGGGACCGGTTAATCGACCTGCTCAAGGCGCGCGACCCCGCGGCGCCGCTGCTCACGGCAGCCCGGGCGCTCGGCTGCCGAACCCAAACCGGCATCGGCATGGTCACCGCAGCGGTCGAGCTGATGCTGGACTTCTTCGTCTTTCGGGACGAAGGCGGCGACGAGCCGTGCGCTTAGGCGGCGCGACAGTCCTTCGCCTCGAAATGATCCGTGGCCATCGTCGCGGGAGCCTGCGGCATCGGTGGCGGGAACTCCGTGCGGTCGAGGATGTCGCGCTGCAGATCGACACCGGGCGCGATCTCGGTCAGTGCGACGATCGCCGCGAACCCCGCCCTCGCCACCATCATGCTGCCGCCACCGACCAGCCCGACCGTCGCGCCGTCGGCGAGGAGCGCCGCGGCCTGGTCCGCCGTGATGAACTTGTCGTGACTCACCGCTTCAGGCTCCGATGTCCCACAGCGGCGCGCCGTTCTTCAACGCGCTCCGCGCGACAACGGTGCGGTGGATTTCGGATGTGCCGTCGAAGATCCTGTAGATGCGGGCATCGCGATAGAGCCCCTCGATCGGCATCTCGCTGCAGTAGCCCATGCCGCCGAAGATCTGCACGGCGCGGTCGGCTACACGGCCGAGCGTTTCGGCGGCTTCGACCTTGACCATCGAGATCCAGTCGCGCGCGTCGCGGCCCTGGTCGATCTCCCACGCGGCTCGCAGCAACATGAGCCGCGCGGCGTTGATCTCGATCACGCTGTCGGCGATCATCTGCTGGATCATCTGGAATTCACCGATCGCCTTGCCGAACTGGCGCCGCTCGTTGGCGTAGTCGGTTGCGAGCCGCAGCAATCGCGAGGCCTTGCCGACCGCGCGTGCGCCGACCTGCGCGAGCCGCACGCGGCCCAGCGTCTCGTAGGCGATGCGCAGCCCGCGCCCCTCTCCGCCCAGCAAATGCTGCGGCCCGAGACGCACATCGTCGAAGAAGAGCCCGATGTGGCTGGTCCCGGTCAGTCCCATCATCGGCTGGTTGGGGCCGACGGTGACGCCCGATGTCGTCTTGTCGACGAGGAACAGCGAGACGTGCCGCGGTCGCGCGTCCGGGTTCGTCACCGCGGACACGATGAAGAAGTCGGAGAACTCGCCGTCGCTCACGAAATGCTTCTGCCCGTTCAGGACCCAGCGGTTGTCATCATGGACGGCGCGGGTGGCGATGCTGGCGGCATCCGAACCCGCGCCTGGCTCGGTGAACGCGATCGAGCATGTTCGCTCCCCTTGCACCGCCGGGAGCAGCCAGCGTTCTTTCTGCACCTCGTCGCACTCCAGCAGCGACTCGTACACGTTGCCGAAGGCGCGCCGGATCAGGATGTCCTTGGTGTGCCCGAACTGCTCCTCGACGAGCATGGTATCGATCGCGGAAAGCCCGCCGCCGCCGTACTGCTCGGGGATGTTCATCGCGTAGAAGCCGAGCGCCTTCGATTTCTCGAAGATCTCGCGTGCCTTCGCCGCTTCCAGCCGACCGGTGCGCTCGATGTCCTCCTCGAGCGGAATCAGCTCGGTTTCGACGAAGCGGCGCACCGTCTCGACGATGAGCCGCTGCTCTTCACTTAATCCGAAATCCACGTCTTTCTCCGTTCCGGTTATCGGGTGCTTGCGGCCACGCGTCTGCAGGCCGGTCGAGTCGGCGCGCTGCCCTCGCGGCGGCCGGCGGTTCGCGCCAGGCGTTGGCCGCAACTTCCGACGCCGACATGCCTTTTGCCACAATACGGAGGTATTCTACGATGGGTCGAGGAGAGAAGGCGGTGGGACCTCCCAGCAAGCGGTGGCAATCGGCGTGCGGAGCTTGATCGCGTCTCCCTTGCCACCCTGACGGGCCGCCGCCGCGCCGAGAAGAACCCGGTCGTTCGTTCGCTAATCGTGCTTAACGCCGCATCGACCGGGCGATGCAGTTCGCGTCCCAGTCGAATCTACGAGGAGAAACATGGCACCATTCGTGGCTGTCGCCCTCGGCCAACGGGATCATCGGCGGCTTTGGCGTTCGCGGCTACGCGCTGGCGATTGCCGGCCTCAAGCTCCTCGCGGAGAAAAGCCGCAAGCCATGACTCCGGCGCGAGCATGACCGATCTCTACGCGGTGATAGGCAACCCGATCGCGCAGTCGAAATCGCCGCAAATTCACGCCGCGTTCGCGCGCCAGCTCGATCAGGACCTCCGTTACGACGCAATCCTCGCGCCGCGTGATCGTTTCGTCGCTGCCATCGCGGCATTTCGCGCAGCCGGCGGCAGGGGCCTCAACGTGACCGTGCCCTTCAAGCTCGAAGCCTTCGCGTTTGCAACCCAACGCACCGAGCGAGCGGAGCAGGCGGGCGCGGTCAACACCCTCAAGTTCGACGGCGAAGCTGTTCTTGGCGACAATACCGACGGCGCGGGGCTCGTCTGGGACATCAGCGAGCGGCTGGGCTTCGCCGTTCGCGGGAAGCGCGTGCTGCTCATGGGCGCGGGCGGTGCCGCGCACGGCGTGATGATGCCGCTCCTCAGGCAGGCGCCGGCGTTCATAGCGGTCGCCAACCGCACCGTGGCCAAAGCGCTCGATCTGGAGCGGCAATTCGCACCGTTCGGCAAGCTCGAGGGCGGCGACTACGCGCGGTTCGCCGGCCGGCAGTTCGATCTCGTGATCAACGCTACCTCGGCGAGCCTGACCGGCGAGCTGCCACCGCTGCCGTCGGGCGTGTTCGCGCTCGGGGCGCTCGCCTACGACATGGTCTACGCCAACGAGCCGACGCGGTTTCTCACCCATGCGCGCAACGATGGCGCGGCGCGCCTGGCCGATGGCCTCGGCATGCTCGTTGCCCAGGCGGCCGAGTCGTTTCTGCTCTGGCGCGGCGTGCGTCCCGACACCGCACCGGTGATCGAGATGTTGCGCGGCCGATAGCCTGACTGCACACTACGTACCTGGCCGGCCGTCACATCCGGCCCGTTGACCACGGAGCCCCGCGCGCAACGGATCAAAACGGGGTCCGGAACCAGGAGGAGGCCGCATGTCCACGCACAAGTCCCGCAAAGCTCATAGTTCGCCCGCATCGACGGCCCGCCGCGACGCGATGAAGAAAACCGCGGCGCTGGGCGCCGCTGCCGCCGCCGGAACGCTAGGTTTTCCAGCGATTGTCAGGGCCCAGGCCGACTCGATCAAGATCGGTCACCTTACGCCGCGCACCGGCTTTCTCGGCCAGCTCGGTCAGTACGGCCTGCGCGGTACGACGCTTGCGATCGACGAGGTCAACGCCGCCGGCGGGCTACTGGGGCGCAAGGTCGACCTGCTTGCGGAGGACAGCGTCAATCCCGCGACCGCGGTCACCAAGACGCAGAAGCTGATCGAACGCGACAAGGTGGTGTGCCTTCTGGGCGAGATCAACAGCGCCTCCGCGCTCGCGATCGGCGAGCAGGCGGGCAAGGCGCGAATCATTTACATCAATACCGGCGCGAACTCGGATGCGCTGCGCGGCGCGAACTGCAACCGCTACATGTTCCACGTCGAAGGCTGCAATACGATGTACACCAAGACGATCGGGACCTGGCAGAAACAGCAGAACCTGATCAAGGGCGCGAAGTGGTATTTCCTGACCGCCGATTATGCGTTCGGGCACGATCTGTACCGGGTGTCGTCGCGCTTCCTGCAGGAGAATGGCGGGGTCATCCTCGGCAACGATCTGGTGCCGACCAATTCGACAGACTACAGCGCGTACATCCTGAAGATCCGCAACGCCAAGCCGGACTTCGTCTATATCTGTCTGGCCGGGGTCGATCAGACGACGTTCCTCAAGCAATACAAGGAATACGGTTTGTCGTTCCCGCTGGCGGGCGGCGTCATGGATACCATTCCCTTCTGGGCTGCAGGTATCGACTCGCTATCCGGCCACTGGCAGAGCCTGTGGTATCACACGTTGAGCGTGCCGCAGGCGGCCGCGTTTACCAAAAAATTCGTCGGCCAGTTCGGCTATCCGCCGGACAATCAGGCCTGGGGAGATTACGTCGCTGCGAAGATTCTTACGCAGGCGATCGCCGAGGCTAAGAGTACCGACAGCCCGAAGCTGGTCGAATACTTCGAAAAGGGCCCGTCGTTCGACATCCTTAAGGCGCGCAAGGGCAGCTTCCGCAAGTGGGATCACCAGCTGCTGCAGGAGATGTACGTGGTCAAGGTCAAGGACAAGGCAAAGATGAAGGACAAGTGGGACATCTTCGATATCGTCCAGGCGGTGCCTGGCGCGAACGAAGACCTCGAGCTGATCCAGCCGACGCAGG
>JBGPYP010000095.1:0-8940 GCA_041493285.1 Casimicrobiaceae bacterium | reverse complement strand
CGCCGTTGAGCTTCATATAGGCCTTCATTCCCCCCAGGATCTGCTGGCCGTACTGCGCAAACGGACCGGAGAACTCGCCGACCATGCCGAGCTTGACCACGTTCTGCGCCGGCGCCGCGCTCGCGAGCGCAAGCAACGCAGCTCCGCCCACCAGTTTTCCGACAAACGTTCCGAATTTCATCGCATCCTCCTCAAAGACCACTATCGAGCCATGGATCGAGCCCGCGTTCGGGTCCGATCCTCATTTTATTGCGATTCGCGCTAGCTCTTCGCGTCCATCTGCGCGAACGCCTCCTCGGCCATGTGGAACGCCGAGTTCGCGGCCGGGACGCCGCAGTAGATCGTACATTGCAGCAGCACTTCCCTGATCTCGTCGCGGGTAACGCCGTTGTTGAACGCGGCGCGCACGTGCAGCTTGAACTCGTCCGGCCGGTTGAGCGCGACCATCATCGCGATCGTCAGCAGGCTCCGCGTATGCCGCGGCAGGCCGGGGCGGGTCCAGATCTCGCCCCAGGCGTAGCGCGTGATCAGCTCCTGAAATTCGGCGTTGAAGTCGTTCTTGCGCGTTTGCGTGCGATCGACGTGCGCGTCGCCCAGCACCGCGCGGCGCACGGTCATTCCCTTGTCGTAGCGTTCGCGCTCGTCCATCGGCATTGCTCCTTCCGTAGGTTAGCCTGGGGCAGTTGAGCTTCAGTCGAGCTTCAGCTGAGCTCAGTTGAGTTTGAGCAGCCGCCGTGCGTTGCCCTCGTAGATCGCGTGGCGCTCCTCGGGCGAGATGTCGAGCCGGTCGACGATCTCGATCGTGATGCGCGTGTACATCGAGCCTTTCTCCGGGTCGAAAGGCGAGTCCGACGCGAAGAGCACGCGCTCCGGCCCGAAGAACCGGAGCCCGCACTTGGTCGCCTCCCACGCGCCGAAGAGCGCGGTATCGGCGTAGAACAGGCGGAAGTAATCGATCGGGCGACGCTTGAGCTTGCGCAGCAGCTTGGTGTAGTCGACGTCGGAGGTGCGCGCGCCGAGCTGGTCCCAGCCCGGACCGACGCGCCCCTCGAAGTACGGGATCATCCCGCCCATGTGATGCGTGATCACCTTGAGGTCCGGGAACCGGTCGAACAGTCCTTCGAACACCATGTGCGCCATTGCGACACTGGTCTCGTACGGCCAGCCGAAGGTCCACCAGATTTCGTAATGGCTCTTCTTCTCCTTCTGATAGTCGGGAAACTCCGCGCCACGCGCGGGATGGAGCCAGATCGGCAGATCGAGCTTGGCCATCAATTCGAACAGCGGCAGCGTTTCCGGCGCCGTCAAGGGCTTGCCGAGCACGTTGGTGAACACCTGCACGCCGACCGCGCCCAGCTCGCGGACCGCGCGCCGGGCCTCCTTCAGCAAACCGCCCGGATCGTTCATCGGCAACGACGCGATGAACGCGGGGAAGCGGTCCGGGTGTTTCGCGACCAGCTCGGCCATGCCGTCGTTGGCGAGCCGCGCCAGGTCGGTAGAGATGGGCGGCGGTCCGAACACCTCGAGCGGCGGCGAGCCCAGGCAGATCACCTGCGCGTAGTCGCCGAACAGGTCCATGACGCGAAAGCGAGCGGTGAGATCGACGATGCTGGGAATCGCACGCACGCGCTTGTGTATGTCCTTGCCCTTGGGCGCGACCTTGAGCATCCGGTCGTAGAAGCGCTTCGGAAAGATGTGGTTGAAGATGTCGAGCTTCATGGTGCCTTTCCGGGTCAGTCTGCCTTAATCTTCGCCGCACGGATGAGCCGCGTCCAGCGCTCGAGATCCGTGTCGATCATCCGGGCCAGGTCTTCCGGCGTCCCCGGCGTCGGATTCAGCCCCTGCTTCATCAGGCTGTCGCGGACTTCCGGGTCGCGCAGCTGCGCATTGACCTCGCCGTTGAGCAGCGCCACCTGGTCCTTCGTCAGGCCCGGCGGGCCGAGCAGCGCGTACCAGATGTCGACGTCGATGTCGGTGATGCCCTCGTCGGCGAGCGATGGGACCTCGGGTGTGACGGGTGAGCGGCGCGCGCCGCCGGCGGCGAGCATGCGCAGCTTCCCGCTCTGCACCTGTGGCAGGGCGACGTGTACTGGGAGAAACATGACCTGCACCTGCCCGCCGAGCAGATCGGTGACCGCGCCCGCGCTGCCCTTGTACGGAACGTGCACGATATCGACGCCGAAGTGCTGCTTGAACAGCTCCATCGCGAGATGGTGCGGTGTGCCGCTGCCCGGCGATGCATAGTTGAGTTTTCCGGGTTGGGCCTTGGCCAGCGCGACCAGCTCCTTGACCGACCGCGCCGGCACCGACGGATGCACGACCAGCGCGAGGCTGCCGATCGCGGTCGGCCCGATCGGCGTGAATCCCTTCACCGGATCGTACGGCACGCTCGCCTGCAGCGCGACGTTGGTCACGTGCGTGCTCGAGGTCATCAGCAGTGTGTAGCCGTCGGGCGTGGCCTTCGTCGCGGCCTCGGTGCCGATGTTGCCGCTCGCGCCGGGGCGATTGTCGACGACGACCGCGACGTTGAATTTCTCGGACAGCTTCTGGCCGAGGATGCGCGCCAGGATGTCGATGCCGGTGCCCGGCGTATAGGGCACGATCATGCGGATCGGCCGGTTGGGATAGGGTGTGGGCGCCTGCGCGGCCGCGGGCCCGAGGGCGATCGCGCCGGCCATAATCCAAAGCAGTGCGATCGCTCCGCGACCCACCGACTTGATCGATATCCGCCCGCGCGCGGGGCGTCTCGTTCGAATCATGGTTTCTCCGCAATGAGGAAATCGACGACTTCCGTGGTGAACCGCCCGGCCGCCTCGACGTTCGAGATGTGCGCCGCATCGAGCTCGAAGCAGCGCGCGCCGCGGATGCGTTCGGCCACCGCGTGGCCTTCCGCCGGCGGCGTCGCCACATCGTGCGTCCCAACGATGACCAGCGTCGGGCGCGCGATCCTGCCGATCGCGCTCCGAAGATCGACGTCGCGGATCGCGGCGCAGCAGCCGACGTAGCCTTCCGCCGGCGTCGCCACGAGCGTCTCCCGCATTCGCGCGACCGTCTCCGGCGCACGGGCGCGGAACCCCGGCGTGAACCAGCGCTCGAGCACGGCATCGGCGATTGCTTCCACGCCGCCTTTGCGCACCGCGTCAATCCGCGCGTTCCACGCCTCCGTTGTGCCGAACCTGGCCGCGGTGTTGGCGAGCACCAGCCGATCGATCCGCTCCGGCGCATGCACGGCGAGCCACATGCCGGTGGCGCCGCCCATCGACAATCCGCAGAAGTGCACGCGCGGAATCTTCAACGCATCAAGGAGGCCAAGGACATCTCGCCCCAGCGTGTCGATGGCGTAGGCTCCCGGAGTGACCATAGACGAACCGTGGCCGCGCTGGTCGTAACGCAGCACGCGGAAGTGCGCGGTCAGCGCCGGCATCTGCGCCTCCCACATCGCGAGGTTCGTGCCCAGCGAATTGGACAGGACCATCACCGGCGCGTCGGCCGGTCCGTCGACGCGGCAGTTGAAGCGCTCGCGCTGGACCTCAATCGTCGGCAGCACCATCGCGTCCTCCACGGTGCGCGGCCAGCGCGCGCGCAACCAGCCGCTCCGCCTGCCCGAGGTAGTTGCGCGGATCGAGCAGGCGCTCGAGAGCAGCGGCGGATAGATGCGCTGCGACGCGCGCATCCGCCGCGAGCACTTCGCGCAAAGGCCTGCGCCCGGCGAGCGCGCGCGCGGAAGCTTCCTCGACCAGCGCGTGCGCCTGCGCCTTGCCGAGCTTGTCTCCCAGCGCCATCGCGACCGCTTCCGCGAGAATCAGGCCTTGAGTGAGATCGAGATTGGAGGCCATCTTCGCCGCGTCGACTTGCAGACCCTCGACGATCGCGATCGCCTGCGCCAGCGCGCCGGCGGTCAGCGTGCAGATATCCGGCAGCGTCTCCCATTCGGCGTGCCATCCGCCCAAGCCCCGCTCGTGCTCCTGCACCATCGCCGCGAGCATGATCGATACCAGCGCCGGCACGCGCGCCGCGGCGGAGAGCATCACCGCCGAGCCGACCGGATTGCGCTTGTGCGGGAGCGTCGAGGATCCGCCGCGGCCCGCTGCGGCAGGCTCGGCCGCTTCGGCGACCTCGGTCTGCATGAGCAGCGACACGTCGCGCCCAAGCTTTCCCAGCGTCCCGACGAGGAGCCCCAGCGTCGTGGCGACCTCGGCGATGCGGTCGCGCTGCGCGTGCCACGGCATATCGGGGAGCGTGAGCCCGAGCTCGCGGCCCAACGCGGCCGCGACGTCGGGGCCGTGCTCGCCGAGCGCGGCGAGCGTGCCGACCGCGCCGCCGAACTGCAACGTTGCAACGCGGCTTCGAAGTTCCGCGAGCCGAAGGCGGTGGCGCTCGATCGCGGACAAGAATCCGACGGCCTTCAGGCCCAGCGTCACCGGCGGTCCCTGCTGCAACCAGGTGCGCCCGGCCAGCGCGGTGGACGCGTGCTCCTTGGCCAGCGCCGCGAGCGCCGAGGAGAGCCGTGCCAGATCCGCGTCGATCGCGGCCAATGCGGAACGAAGCTGCAGGACCAGCCCCGTGTCCATCGCGTCCTGGCTGGTCGCGCCCCAGTGCACGTAGCGCGCGGCGTCCGCATCGCGCGCGGCGACGAGCGCGGTCAGCGTTTTCACCAATGGGATCGCCGGGTTGCCGGCCTGTGCCGCCGCGGCGGCCAGCGCTTCGACGTCGAAGAACTCGGCCCGGCACTGCGCGCCGATCGCCGCCGCCGCGGCCCCGGAGATCACGCCGGCGTTCACCTCGGCTCGCGCGAGCGCCGCCTCGAAGTCGAGCATCGCCTGCACCCGGCCGTGATCGGAGAAGATGTCACGCATCGTCTCGGTCGTGAACAACGGGTCGAACAGGCGTTGCGAGCGGTGCGTATTCACGACCGCTTCCTCCTTCGCGCGGCTTTTGTGTGCTGTGTCAGAAATTCGTTTGATCGTTCGCGGCGGCTCAGTTGGCAAATGCGCCGCCATGCTGCGTTGCTCGGCCTCACCGTAGCACAATCTACGGTTTCGGCCTCGCGCCTTGCCTGACGGCCAAATCCATCCGCTCCTTTATCGTCGGAACCTCTGACTCAGCACACTGCCGCCGTCATTACTCCAGATGCCCTCACCCGGCGATCGCATTACTCGCGCCGGGTTACGCCTTCGTGCAGGTTCAATAGTCGAAGAACACCGTCTCGTCCTGCCCTTGCAACCTGATGTTCCACTCGAGCGCGCTCTTGTCGCTCCCGGAGCGCCTGGCGATCAGCGTTGCACGCCTCTCGGCGGGAACGAGCTTCAGCACGAGGTCCTCGGCGTTCGCCGGATCGTCGGGAAAGTACACGCGCGTGATCAGGTGCTTGAGCAGGCCGCGCATGAAGATCGTCACCGCGATGTGCGGCGCCTGCAGCACGCCGCCGGGCCCGGGCACGCTCCCGGGCTTGATCGTCGCGAACCGGTAGCCGCCGTTGGCGTCGGTGAGGCTGCGGCCGAAGCCGCGGAAGAGCGCTTCGACCGGTTTGTCCTGAGCGTCTTCGGGATGCGCGTACTTGCCGTGCGCATTGGCCTGCCAGATTTCGACGATGCCGTCGTTGACGGGCTTGCCGTCGGCGTCGGTCACGCGGCCGGAGAGCGTGATCCTCTCGCCGGTCACGCCGACAGGCGCCAGGGTCTCGATCTTAAAGCGCTCGAAGCCGATCCGGACATAGGGCCCGACGGTCTGGGACGAGGTGGTGAGCAGACTCATGATCTTCCTTAGCTCCGCGTCGATTCCATCGGCGTCGCGTCGCGGCCGCGCAGTACGATGTCGAAGCGGAAGGCGAGCGCCGTGTCCGGAATCGTCGTCTCCCAATCGAACGTGGAAACGAGCCGCGCCCTCGCCTTCTCGTCGGGGATGCTCGTGACCATCGGGTCGTAGGGAATCAGCGGATCGCCCGGAAAGTACATTTGCGTCGCCAGCCGTTGCACGAGACCGATCCCGAACAGCGAGAAATGCAGATGCGCCGGCCGCCACGCATTGTAGTGGTTGCGCCACGGATACGCGCCAGGCTTGACAGTGACGAACCGGTAGCGACCCTCTGCGTCAGTTAGAACGCGGCCGCCGCCAGTAAAGTTAGGATCGAGCGGCGCGTCGTGGTCGTCGCTGGCGTGGCGATACCTTCCCGCGGCGTTGGCCTGCCACATCTCGACGAGCGCGTGCGCCACCGGCCGGCTATTCTCGTCGAGCACCCGCCCGGAGACGACGATGCGCTCGCCGATCGGCGCGCCCTCGTGCTGCCGCGTGAGATCGCCGTCGGTCGGCTTGACGTCGTCGTAGCCGAACACCGGACCGGTGACTTCGGTGAGCGTGTGCGGCAGGAGCACCAGCGGCCGGCTTGGGCTCCGCCTGACCGTCGAGCGATAGCCGGGATAGAGGTACGCGGGCTGGGTGTCGAAATACGGCCGGCGATAGCCGGCGATGCGGTTCATGATGCGCTTCCTCCTTGGCTTCGAATGCCGTCGCGCCGCTCGACGCGCGGCGTCACACGTTCCTGATGATCATCGCGATGCCCTGCCCAACACCGATGCACATCGTGCACAACGCGTGCCGGCCGCCGGTGCGCCGCAACTGGTAGAGCGCGGTCGTCACCAGCCGCGCACCCGACGCGCCGAGCGGATGGCCGAGCGCGATCGCGCCACCGTTGGGATTGACGTGCGCCGCGTCGTCGGCGATGCCGTGATCGCGGAGCACGGCCAGCGCCTGTGCGGCGAACGCCTCGTTGAGCTCGATCACGTCGACGTCGGCGAGGGTGAGGCCTGCCTTGGCGAGCACCTTGCGCATCGCAGGCGCCGGGCCGAAGCCCATGATGCGCGGCGCGACCCCGGCGGTCGCCGTGGCGAGCACCTGCGCCTCGGGGGTCAGGCCGTATTTCTTCGCCGCTTCCGCCGATGCGAGGAGGATCGCGCACGCGCCGTCGTTCACGCCGGAAGCATTGCCCGCGGTGACCGTCCCATCGGGTCTTACGATACCCTTGAGCCGGGCGAGCGCCTCGAGCGTCGTCTCGCGCGGATGCTCGTCGCGGCTGACCACGACCGGATCGCCCCTCTTCTGGGGAATCGTGACCGGCACGATCTCTTCCGCGAGCCGCCCTGCCGCGACCGCCGCCGCGGTGCGCTGCTGGCTGCGCAGCGCAAACGCGTCCTGGTCGCCGCGCGACACCTTGAATTCGGCGGCGACGTTCTCCGCCGTTTCGGGCATCGAGTCGATGCCGTACTTCGCCTGCATCAGCGGATTGACGAACCGCCAGCCGATCGTCGTGTCCTCGATCTTCGCGCTGCGCGAGAACGCGCTCTCGGCCTTGGCCATCACGAACGGCGCGCGCGACATGCTCTCCACGCCGCCGGCGATCATCAGCGCGGCCTCGCCGCTCTTGATCGCGCGGGCAGCGATCCCGATGGCGTCCATGCTCGACCCGCACAAGCGGTT
The DNA here is from genome assembly GCA_041493285.1 of Casimicrobiaceae bacterium. Lineage (GTDB taxonomy): Bacteria > Pseudomonadota > Gammaproteobacteria > Burkholderiales > Casimicrobiaceae > PALSA-1003. Next base: position 1,467 of record JBGPYP010000095.1, on the reverse strand, counting down.
GATCGTCGCGCCGGGCACTGTGTCGGGGAGCCCCGCGAGCAGCAGCGCCATGCGCGCGACGTTGCGGTTGTCCTCGCCCGCCTGATTGGCGCAGCCGTAGACGACGTCGTCGACCGCGCCCCAGTCGACGCCCGGATTGCGCTCGACCAGCGCTCGGATCGGCACCGCTGCGAGGTCGTCGGTGCGCACCGCCGACAGGCCGCCGGCGTAGCGGCCGAACGGCGTGCGGATCGCGTCGCAGATGAAAGCTTCGGGCATCAAGTTCTCCGTGCGTTCTTAGGGAACCTCTGAATAAGCCCCGCGTGGTCGCGACGGAGGCTCTCCGGGATGAGCTGCCTCATTTGCCAACTGAGGCGGCGCGAAGCCCATGACAGGCCCCCATGGGCGAGCGGCGCGACGGCAGATCGCCCGCGCAGTTGGCAAATGAGCCCCGTCCCTTTGGGTTGAGCGCAATGGCCCCAGCTGCGTTGTTGCGCGGCTTGCGAATAGCACGAAGCATTCGCTGCGCCGCGACGCCTAGCTGAAGCCATTGCGCCAGAAACGCGGCTCATGTGGGACTTGTTCAGAGGTTCCTTAGGCCGCGACCGTCGCGGTCGCGTCGGCGAGCGGCACGCCGGCAATCTGCTCGAGTTCCACGAACGACAGTCCCGGCACCATCTCGATCACGTTGAGGCCCGCGGGCGTGACGTCGATCACCGCGACGTCGGTGTAGATCCGGTTGACACAGCCGATCCCGGTCAGCGGATACGTGCAACGCTCGACGATCTTGCTCTCGCCGCTCCTGGTCTGGAGGTCCATCATCACATAGACGTGCTTGGCGCCGATCGCGAGGTCCATCGCGCCGCCGACGGCGGGAATTGCGTCGGGCGCTCCGGTATGCCAATTCGCGAGGTCGCCTGTCACCGATACCTGAAACGCGCCGAGCACGCAAATATCGAGGTGGCCGCCGCGCATCATCGCGAACGAATCGCCGTGATGGAAGTACGCCCCGCCGGTGAGCAGCGTGACCGGCTGCTTGCCGGCGTTGATCAGGTCCGGGTCCTCCTCACCGGGCTGCGGCGCGGGCCCCATGCCGAGCAGGCCGTTCTCGCTCTGCAGGAAGATCTCGCGGTCCTGCGGCAGATGATTGGCGACCAGTGTCGGCAAGCCGATGCCCAGGTTGACGTACGCGCCTTCGGGAATATCGCGCGCCACGCGGGCAGCGAGCTGGTTGCGATCGAGGCGTTGCATGGTCTTCCGCTCGGCTCCGACTGTCTAGGCCGCCGCGCGCATCGACGCGGCCACCGGCACGACGCGTCTGACGAAGATGCCGGGAGTGATGATCGCCTCCGGGTCGAGCGCGCCGAGCGGCACGACCTGGCGCACCTGCGCGATCGTGCACCGCGCCGCGGCCGCCATAATCGGCCCGAAGTTGCGCGCGGTCTTCCGATACACTAGGTTGCCCCAGCGATCGCCGCGGTCCGCCTT
>JBGPYP010000116.1:0-8013 GCA_041493285.1 Casimicrobiaceae bacterium | reverse complement strand
CATGATGGCGCCGGTCTCGGTCTGCCACCAGGTATCGACAATCGGACACCGGCCGCCACCGACGTTTTCGTGGTACCACATCCACGCCTCGGGGTTGATCGGCTCGCCGACGGTGCCGAGCAGGCGCAGACCGGAAAGATCGTAATTCTTCGGGGCCGTTTGCGGGGTCACGCCCGACGCCTTGATCAACGACCGGATCGCCGTGGGCGCGGTATAAAAGATGTTGACCTTATGCTTCTGGATGGTCTGCCAGAAGCGGCCGGCGTCGGGGTAGGTGGGGATGCCTTCGAAGACGACCGAGGTCGTGCCGACCGCGAGCGGCCCGTAGTTGATGTACGTGTGCCCGGTGACCCAGCCGATGTCGGCCGTACACCAGAAGACGTCCGACGGCTTGATGTCGAAGACCCAGCGCATGGTCAGCATCGCCCACAGGAGATAGCCTGCGGAGCAGTGCTGGACGCCCTTCGGCGCGCCGGTCGAGCCTGAGGTATAGAGTACGAACAGGGGGTGCTCGGCCCCGACCCACTCAGGCGCGCAGGTGTCCGCCTGCTTGGCGACGAGCTCGTGCATCCACAGGTCGCGCCCCGCCTTGAAGGCGACGCTGCCGCCCGTGCGCTTGTAGACGATCACGTTGCGAACGGCCTCGCAGCCTCCGGTGTCCAGCGCTTCGTCGACGATCGCCTTGAGCGGGAGGCATTTGCCGCCGCGCGCCTGCTCGTCGGCAGTGACAACCAGGACCGCGCCGACGTCGATAATGCGCTCGTGCAGCGATTTCGCCGAAAAGCCGCCGAACACAACCGAGTGCGTCGCGCCGATCCGCGCGCTCGCCTGCATCGCGATAACCAGCTCGATCGACATCGGCATGTACATGATGATCCGGTCGCCCTTCTTGATGCCCAGCGCCTTGAGCGCGTTGGCGAACCGGCAGACCCGGTGATAGAGCTCCTGGTAGGTGACTTGGGTGACCGCGCCATCATCGGCCTCGAAGATGATCGCGACCTTGCCGGCGTTGCCGTTTTCGAGGTTGCGCTCGAGACAGTTGTAGGAGACGTTGAGCTCGCCGTCGTCGAACCATTTGTAGAACGGTGCCTGGGATTCGTCGAGGACGCGGGAGAACGGCTTGTGCCAAATCAACTCCTCGCGTGCAAGCTTGCCCCAGAAGCCGGAGAAATCCGCCGCCGCCGCGGCGTTCAGCCGGTCGAAGTCGGCCTTTTTGACGTTCGCCTGGGCGACGAATTCACGCGGAGGTTCGAACACACGTGTTTCGCGCGATACGGACTCGATGTTCGCCATGCTGAAGCCTCCTCGAAGGGTTCCCCTCTGGCCTGCGTTTACCGGCCGCAGTCTACCGATTCTTCGGCGGCCGGCGCAATCCGCGCCGACCAGGGGTGGGGCGGAGGTGATGGTAGAATGGCGGCTCCCGACGCGGTCTTTCGCACCGCGAGCCGGTCCCCCGTGCCGGAACGCGAGTCGCTGCCGGCGACCGATCGAAGTCACCGACCATGGCCACGATCAAGCAAGAAGATCTGATCCAGAGCGTCGCCGACGCGCTCCAGTACATCTCCTACTATCACCCCCTCGACTACATCGAGGCGCTGGGTCGTGCGTACGAAGCCGAAGCATCCCCGGCGGCGAAGGACGCGATCGCGCAGATCCTCACCAACTCGCGCCTATGCGCCGAGGGGCATCGTCCCATCTGCCAGGACACGGGCATCGTGGTCGCTTTCGTGAAGGTCGGTATGAACGTCCGCTGGGCCGACGCGACGATGTCGGTGACCGAGATGGTGAACGAGGGCGTGCGCCGCGCGTACCTCGACCCGGACAACAAGCTGCGCGCCTCTATCCTCTCCGATCCTGCCGGGAAGCGGACCAACACCCGCGACAACACGCCGGCGGTCGTCCACTACGATCTCGTTGCCGGCGACAAGGTCGAAGTGAAGCTCGCGGCGAAGGGCGGCGGCTCGGAAAACAAATCCAAGTTCACGATGCTCAATCCGTCCGACTCGATCGTCGACTGGGTCCTGAAAACGGTGCCGACGATGGGCGCCGGCTGGTGCCCGCCGGGAATGCTCGGGATCGGCATCGGCGGCAGCGCGGAGAAGGCGATGGTGCTCGCCAAGGAAGCGCTGATGGAGCCGATCGACATGCACGACCTGGTTGCGCGCGCGGCGGGCGGAGCACGTCTTTCCCGCATCGACGAGCTACGGCTCGAGCTTTACGACAAGGTCAATGCGCTGGGCATTGGTGCGCAGGGCCTCGGCGGCCTGTCCACGGTGCTCGACGTCAAGATCCTCGACTACCCGACGCACGCCGCGAGCCTGCCGATGGCGATCATCCCGAACTGCGCGGCGACGCGGCATGCTCACTTCACGCTCGACGGCTCGGGCGCGGCGAAGCTCGAGCCGCCCGACCTGACGAAGTGGCCGGACGTGCATTGGGCGCCCTCGCCGCAAGCGCGCCGCGTCGACCTCGACGCGCTGACGCCGTCCGCGGTCGCGGCGTGGAAGCCGGGAGAACGGCTGCTGCTCACCGGCAAATTGCTGACCGGCCGCGACGCCGCGCATAAGCGTATCCACGATATGTTGGCGAGGGGTGAAGCTTTGCCGGTCGACTTCAAGAATCGCGTGATCTACTACGTCGGTCCGGTGGATCCGGTGCGCGACGAAGTCGTCGGCCCCGCGGGCCCGACCACCGCCACGCGCATGGACAAGTTCACCGAGATGATGTTGGGGAGGATGGGGCTCCTCGCCATGATCGGAAAGGGCGAGCGTGGCCCAGTTGCGATCGAGGCGATCCGGAAGCACAAGGCGGCGTACCTGATGGCCGTCGGCGGCGCGGCGTATCTCGTCTCCAAGGCGATCCGCGCGGCCAAGGTCGTCGCCTTCGCCGACCTCGGCATGGAGGCGATCTACGAGTTCGAGGTGAAGGACATGCCGGTCACCGTCGCCGTCGATGCCGGCGGGACGTCGGTGCATCAGACCGGCCCGCGGGAGTGGCAGCAAAAGATCGGCAAGATTCCCGTCGCCACAGCCTAGCACTTGTCCTGCCTGTCCTGCGACGATGGCCAAGCGATTCTCGCCTCTCAGCGCCGAGACCATCTCGCCGCTCAACGCGCCGCCGGTGCGCATGGGGCTGCTGACCAAGCTCAACGTGCTTGTCATCGGCCTCGTCATCGCCACGGCGCTGGGCGTCGCCGCATTCCTGGTCGATCAGCAGCTTCGGGATGAGCGCAGCCGGCTTCGAACCCAGGGGCTCGCCGTCGCGGCGATGCTGGCGGAGGTCGCCGACGAAGCGATCAGCTCCGCCGACATGTCGAGCGTCGCTTCGGTGCTTGACGGTCTCACCTCCGACCGCGATATCGCCTATGCCGCGGTCCTCGATCCGCAGCAGCACCCGTTGATCGCGCGCGGCTACGCCGACGCCACGGTGCCCGTCACGCCGATCGCGCTCCCGGCCGCCGGAAAGGGGGCCGTGTTCGAGCAGAAGATCGCCGACGGCCGATATCTCGATCTCGCGGTCCCGGTCTACACCCCGCCGAGACTCGGCGCCCGCGCGGGCGCGGCGGACCGGCCGGCCATCGGGTACGTCCGGCTCGGGATGAGCTTCGATCGGGGCTTGGCGCGCCTGCGCGCCAACCTGATCGGCGCCCTCTCCGTCGTCGCCATGATCGTGGTCGTCGCAATCGTCGTGACGCTGCTGTTGACCCGCAGGCTGATTGCACCGATCCGGCAACTGATGCGCGCCGCGCGCGCGGTCGGCGCCGGCAAGCTCGACGTGTACGTTCCCGCGAAGTCGAGCGACGAGCTGGGCCTGCTCACGCACACCTTCAACCATATGACGCAGCGGCTCGCGGAATCGCAGGCCGAGGTCGCGACGTACCAGCGGACGCTCGAGGACAAGGTCACGCTGCGGACCAAGGAGCTGGAGCTCGCGACGGCGCAGGCCTACAAGCTCGCGCAGCACGACATCCTCACCGGGCTGCCCAATCGCTCGCTGCTGAACCAGCGCCTGAAACAGATCGTCGCTCAGGCATCGCGCGACGGCCACCAGGTCGCGTGCCTCTTTCTCGACTTCGATCATTTCAAGCGCATCAACGATACGTTGGGACACGACGCCGGCGATCAGCTGCTGCAGGCCGTTGCGCAGCGCCTCACCAGCGCCGTCCGCGAATCGGACACCGTCGCACGGCTGGGGGGCGACGAGTTCGTCGTGATCCTGCCCGGGCTCGACCCGGCGCACGCGGCGTTCGAGGTCATGGCCGTATTGACGCGCGTGCGCGAGTCGTTCCTCGCACCGTTCCGCCTTGCCGACCAGGCGCCGACGCTGACCTGCTCGATCGGCGTGTCGGTGTATCCGATCGATGCGACCGACCCGAACGGGCTGATCAAGCAGGCCGATACCGCCATGTACGCGGCCAAGGAAGCTGGCCGCAACGCCTATCGCTTCTACACTGCGGACATGAACGTGCGCGTGCAGGCCCGGCTGCAGATCGAGACCGACATGCGGCGCGGGTTGATGGACGACGAGTTCTTCCTCGTCTATCAGCCGCAAATCGACATGGACTCCGGCCGCGCGATCGGCGTGGAGGCGCTGCTGCGCTGGCGTGACCCGGAGCGCGGTATCATCGGCCCGTCGGAGTTCATCCCGATTGCCGAGGAATCGGGAATGATCCAGGCGCTGGGCGCGCGCGTGCTCCGCGACGCCTGCAGGCAACTGATGACCTGGCAGCGGCAGAACATGATGCTGCGTCTGTCGGTGAACCTGTCGGTGCAGCAGTTGCAGCACGACAGCTGGCTGTCGGTCGTCGAGGACGCGCTGCGCGCCAGCGGACTGCCGGCGCACTATCTCGATCTCGAGATCACCGAAAGCGTGATCATCACGCATCCCGAGAAAGCGGTCGCGACGCTGGTGAAACTGAAACAGATGGGCGTGTCGATTACCATCGATGATTTCGGCACCGGCTACTCGAGCCTGTCGTACCTCACGCGGCTGCCGATCCAGGGCCTCAAGATCGACCAGCGCTTCGTGCACGGCCTCGAGCAGAACCGCAATGACGAGGCGATCACGCAGGCGATCATCGCGCTGTCGCACAGCATGGGTTTGCGCTGCATCGCCGAAGGGGTGGAGACCATCGCTCAGTTCGAGTTCCTCAAGAGCCACGGCTGCGAGGAAGCGCAAGGCTACCTGATCTCCCGGCCGCTCGAGGAACCCGAGCTTCGCTCGTGGTGGAAGATGCAGGAAGAGGAGAACCGGATCGTCGGACGCCAAACCGACATGTGGCGCGCGCAGGTGAAATAGCGCTCAGACGGACAGATCAGCCGGCGTATCCACGTCGCGCAAGATACCGGCGTCTTCGGTGGCGATCAGCGACACGCTGTGGCGAGCGAGGATGGTCTTTGCACCCTCGTCGCCCGACAGCGCCGAGAGCTCCGCATAGAAACCGGAGGTGAGTCCCACGGGGTGGCCCCGCGCATCTCGCCAGCTCGGGGCGGCGATACGCGCGCCGCCGCGCAACGCGTCGACGACGCGCGCGATAGTCGCGGACTGTATCCACGGCATGTCGGCGAGCGCGATTAGCCAGCTCGCGGCCAGCGGCGCTGCGCGCACGCCCCAGGCAAGGCTTGCCCCCATCCCGTCGGCCGCGCACGGGCACGCGGTGACCCGTGCGCCGGCCGCGGCGAGCGCCGCCGCGAGCGCAGCGTCGCCTGGGCGGACTACCGCAACGACGGCGTCGACCGCCGCGCCAAGATGATTCAGTGCGGCAACGCCGATCGGCGCGCCATCGGGGAGCGTTGCGAGCAGCTTGTCGCCGCCGAACCGAGTCGCGCTGCCGGCGGCGAGGAGAATGCCGACGATCGGAGCGCCGCGCATCGACCGGCTACTCAGGCAGCAAGCGAAACCTGCCGCCCTTGATCGTCACCAGCGCGCGTGCGCGCTCGTCCATGCCGTTGTGATTGGTTGGGCTCATGTTGAACACGCCCTGACAACCGACGACGTCGCACTCCTGCTCGATCGCGTCGCGCCGCGCGTTGCGGAACGCTTCGGTGCCCGGGTTCGCAACCTTCAGCGCCGACGGAATCGCGCGCTGCAGGATCAGGCCCACGGTGCCCTCGACCTTTTCCTCGCCCAGAATGGCGAACGCGTTCGGTGTCGTGGAGGGTCCGATCGGGGCATCGATATTGTTCTCGCCGATGAGCTTCTTAGCGTTTTGCACTGCCTTGGTCGTATCGCCTCCGTCTTCGAGCCGAATGTATTCGACGGAAGCGTCGCCGATGCGCGTCGGCAACAGCGCGGCGGTGTTCTTCTGGGGGATACCGATCGCCGAGGTCGGCCCTGTGGCGGAGACCATCAACCCGATCTTGACCTGTGCGGAAGCGGAAGCGACGCCGAGAGCCAGCACGACGGCGATGGCCGAGGCACGAACGAGCATTCGGGTCTCCAGGGCGCTGAACGCGGGAAGATGCGAATGCTAAGCCGAACACACCCTCGGAACAAGCTCGGACGCGCTCATACCCACAGTGCGGCCGCGTAACCGGAAGCCCATGCCCACTGGAAGTTGTAGCCGCCGAGATGCCCGGTCACGTCGACCACCTCTCCGATGAAATAAAGACCTGGAACGCGCGCTGCGGCCATCGTTTTCGACGACAGCTCGCGCGTATCCACTCCGCCCAGCGTGACCTCGGCCTTGTTGTAACCCAGTGTCCCCGAGGGCAGCACGGGCCAGTCGTGGAGCCGGGCCGCAAGCTCGCGCAACCGCTCGTCGCCGAGTTCGCGCATCGGGCGCGACGCTTGTTCCGCCTCGCACCACTGTTGAGCGAACCGCCTGGGCAGGCGCTGCGCCAGGACGGTGTCCAGCTTGGCCGCCGACGCTCGCTCTTCCCGCAGCCACGCGGTAGCGTCGACCCCGGGCAGCAGGTCGATGCTCAGCGCATCCCCTCCGTTCCAATACGAGGATATCTGCAGAATGGCCGGCCCGGACAAGCCGCGGTGAGTGAACAACAAATTCTCCCGGAAGCATCCGCCATTGCACGATACCGTGGCGTCGACCGCGATGCCCGACAGGTCGCCGTAACGCGACAGCGTCGCCGGGTCGAACGCAAGGGGAACGAGCGCAGGCCGGGGCGGCACCACCGTTAATCCGAATTGCTCGGCGATGCGATAGCCGAACGGCGTCGCTCCGATCTTGGGCACCGTCAGACCACCGGTCGCGATGACCAGCGACCCGGTCCGCACCGCCCCCATCGGCGTGTCGACGACGAACCCGTCGCCCTCACGCTTGACACCCGAGACCGAACAGGGCATCCGCCACTGCACCCCGCCGCGCTCACACTCTGCCCTGAGCATCGCGATGATATCGAGCGCGGTGTCGTCGCAGAAGAGTTGCCCGAGCTTCTTTTCGTGCCAGGCGATCGAGTGACGCTCAACCAGCGTGATGAAATCGCGCGGCGTGTAACGTGCCAACGCCGAGCGGCAGAAATCGGGATTCTGTGACAGATAGTTAGCGGGGCTGGCGTGCAGATTGGTGAAGTTGCAACGGCCGCCGCCGGAGATGCGGATCTTCTCCCCCAGCTTGTCGTAGTGCTCGATCAGCAGCACGCCGCGACCGCGTTGTCCCGCGGTCGCCGCGCACATCATGCCGGCGGCGCCGGCGCCGATGACGACGACGTCGAAAGTTCGTGAATCTTCGGACCGGCCGCGGCCGCCGCTGTCGCACGAAGCTCGCCTCAGCATGCGATACCGTCCATGCGAGCCGTTCGCGCCTCAGGGAACCTCTGAATAAGTCCCGCGTGGCCGCGACGGAGGCTTTCCGGGATGAGATGCCTCATTTGTCAACTGAGGCGACGCGAAGCTCGTGGCAGGCCCCATGGGCGAGCGGCGCGACAAAGCAGATCGCCCGGAAAGTGCCATCCCTTCGGGTCTCGGCGCAATGGCAATCATCTGCGTTGTTGCGCGGCTCGCGAATAGGACGAGCTATTCGCTGCGCCCGCAGTTGGCCAATGAGGCCTAGCATCT
>JBGPYP010000367.1:0-2553 GCA_041493285.1 Casimicrobiaceae bacterium | reverse complement strand
CAAGCTCCTGCCCTCGGCCCACGCGGTCGAGCGCGAGTACCGGGTGATGACCGCGCTCGCCGGCAGCGATGTCCCGGTGCCCAGGACCTGGTGCCTGTGCGAGGACGCGAGCGTCATCGGCACCGCGTTCTACGTCATGGACTGCGTCGATGGACGCATCTTCTGGGACCCGGCGCTGCCGGGCATGAGCAACGAAGAGCGCGCCGCGATTTTCGCGGACATGAACCGCGTGATTGCGGCGTTGCATCGGATCGACTATCGCGCGGTCGGCCTCGACCACTACGGCAAGGCCGGCGGCTATCTCGCGCGCCAGATCGCGCGCTGGACCACGCAATACCGCGCCTCGGAGACCGAGAAGATCGAGCCGATGGAGCGGCTGATCGCATGGCTGCCGGAGAACATTCCTCCCGGTGACGAGACGACCATCGTCCACGGCGACTACCGCCTGGACAACCTCATCTTCCACGAGAGCGAGCCGCGCATCGTCGCGGTTCTCGATTGGGAGCTCTCGACCCTCGGACACCCGCTCGCCGATTTCGCCTATCACTGCATGAGCTGGCACGTCGCCGGCGGGCCGTTCCGCGGCATGCGCGGGCTCGACCTGCCCGCGCTCGGCATTCCGTCGGAGTCCGACTACGTCGCCGCGTACTGCCGCCGCGTCGGACGCGGCCCGATCGATCCCGACCAGTGGGACTTCTATCTCGCCTACAACATGTTCCGCGCCGCAGGCATTGCCCAGGGCATCATGAGACGCGCGCTCGACGGCATAGCGACCAGCGCGCACGCGCTGGAGGCGGGACGCCGGGCGCGGGACCTGGCGGAGCGCGGCTGGCAGCAAGTCGAAAAGATCGTCGATCGGCGTTGATCGGCGCGCCGAAGCCACAGTGCGTTCAGGATGCATCGAGCGGAGGAACTTGCCATGGAGTTCGAGTATACGGCCAGAACGAAGGATCTCGCGACGCGGCTTGATGCGTTCATGCACGAGCAGGTCTATCCGAACGAGAAACGCCACGCGCGCGAAGTGGCGGACGGCGACCGGTGGCAGCCGATCAAAGTCATCGATGAACTCAAGGCGAGGGCCCGAGCTCAGGGTTTGTGGAATCTGTTCCTGCCGCAATCTAAGTCGGGCGCGGGGCTCACCAACCTCGAGTACGCGCCGTTGTGCGAAATCATGGGTCGAGTGCCGTGGTCGGCGGAGGTCTTCAATTGCTCCGCGCCGGACACCGGCAACATGGAGACGCTCGAGCGTTACGGGACGCCGGAGCAGAAGCAGCAATGGCTCGAACCGCTACTCGCGGGCACGATCCGCTCCTGCTTCGCGATGACCGAACCCGCGGTCGCTTCCAGCGATGCGACCAACATCGAGAGCACTATCGTGAAGGACGGCGGCGACTACGTCGTCAACGGGCGCAAGTGGTGGCTCTCGGGCGCGAACGACCCGCGCTGCAAGCTCTTCATCTTCATGGGCCAGACCGAGCCGCAGCACGCCGACCGGCACCGGCGGCAGTCGATGATTCTCATTGCAAGCGACGCGCCGGGCGTGCAGGTCCTGCGCCACCTGCCCGTGTTCGGTTACGACGACGCGCCGCACGGTCACGCCGAAGTCGTGTTCGAGAACGTGCGCGTGCCCGCGGCAAACCTGCTGCTGGGCGAGGGCCGCGGGTTCGAGATCGCGCAGGGCCGGCTCGGCCCGGGGCGAATCCACCACTGCATGCGCACGATCGGACTCGCCGAGCGCGCGCTCGAGGACATGTGCCGGCGCACGCTGTCGCGGGTGGCGTTCGGCAAGCCGATCGCCGAGCAGACCGTGACGCTGGAGCGCATCGCCGAGTCGCGCATCCTCATCGACCAGGCGCGGCTTTTGGTGTTGAACGCGGCGTACCGGATGGACACGGTCGGCAACAAGGCCGCGAGGAAACAGATCGCCATGATCAAGGTTGCGGCGCCGACGATGGCGTGCAGGATCATCGACTGGGCGATCCAGGCGCACGGCGGGGGCGGTCTGTCCGACGATTTCACGCTCGCGTACGCCTACGCGCACGCCCGGACATTGCGCTTCGCCGACGGCCCGGACGAGGTGCACCGGAACCAGATCGGCAGGATGGAACTGGCGAAGTACCGCTAGCGGCGCGAGCCCGTGGCGAGGGGTCGCCCCACGAGGGCAGCGATTGGGGATCCGCGCGTGGACGACGCCGGAGCGGGAGCAGGGGCCCCGCGAGCATAGCGACGCGGGGATGCGACCGCGGAGGCGGATGGGCTGCGGGCAACTGAACGAGTTTGTGCCCGCTGCCCTAGCGCCCGCAGCAGTCGACGCAGCGGCCGACACTCCGCAAAACGCGCTGCGCCGAGCGAGCAAGGAGGCCGGAGCCGCCGCCCGCTAGTGCTAGCCGCCGAGCAACGCCTTCTTCAAATCGCCTTGCACCGGCTTGTCGCCGAGCCAGATCCGCGTCAGCGCCTGGTTGAAGGCCTCGCCAGGGATCGTGCCCCGGGCCTCGCCGTTCAAGCTCACGCCCGTCCCACCGTCGATGAAGTCGAGCGCGACGACGTCCTTCT
>JBGPYP010000063.1:0-10675 GCA_041493285.1 Casimicrobiaceae bacterium | reverse complement strand
GGCGCGCGGCAAGCCAGCCTTCCCCTGCCAGCCGATAGACGCTTGTCCGCACCAGCCTTTCGTTCAATCCCAGGGGCGCAAGCAGGCGGATCAGGCCGGACAGCCACACCGCGCCGCCGTGCGGCGCGATCGCGTCGCCCCAGACGGTGACCACCAGCGACTTGGCCTTGAGCGGCGCGCGGGTGAGCTCGCGCCGAACCCAGCGGTCGATCCGCGCGTCGACCGGGCGCCCCCGGCGTGCGGCAGCACGACTCACGCAGGGCTCACGCCGACCTCACGCCGGAGGAAATGATACGAACTTTGCCGGACTCATCGAAAAAGTGTATCGTATCCGGAGGAATGCCGCCAGCGCCGGGACGGCGGGCTGGCAGGAGGGCAGGGCAATGTATGCGCAAATGGTCGATACGGGAGCGAAGAAGCTCCGCACCCTCGAGGAGATGCCGCCCGAGGAACGCGCATTCCAGGAGCGAGTCGACGCCGACGTCAAGATCGAGCCCAAGGACTGGATGCCCGAGGCCTACCGCAAGACGCTGATCCGGCAGATCTCGCAGCACGCGCACTCGGAGGTCGTCGGCATGCTTCCGGAAGGCAACTGGATCACGCGCGCTCCGACGCTCAAGCGCAAGGCGATCCTGATGGCCAAGGTGCAAGACGAGGCGGGCCACGGCCTCTACCTCTACGCGGCGGCGGAGACGCTCGGCGTCTCGCGCGACCAGCTCGTGGCGGACCTGCACTCCGGCAAGGCCAAGTACTCGAGCATCTTCAACTATCCCACGCTTACGTGGGCAGACATTGGCGCGATCGGCTGGCTGGTCGACGGCGCGGCGATCATGAACCAGATCCCTCTGTGCCGGTGCTCGTACGGGCCGTATGCGCGAGCGATGATCCGCGTGTGCAAGGAAGAGAGCTTCCACCAGCGACAGGGCTTCGACATCATGATGACGCTCTGCCGCGGGACGCCTGAGCAGAAGGCGATGGCTCAGGACGCGCTCAACCGCTGGTGGTGGCCGTCGCTGATGATGTTCGGGCCACCCGACGCCGAGAGCGTGCACAGCGCGCAGTCGGCGCAATGGAAGATCAAGATCCTGTCGAACGACGAGCTGCGGCAGCGTTTCGTGGATCAGACCGTGCCCCAGGCCGACTATCTCGGGATCACGATGCCGGATCCGCTGCTCAAGTGGAACGCGGCGCGCGGCCATTACGATTTCGGGCCGATCGACTGGGAGGAGCTCTACAACGTGGTCAAGGGCAACGGTCCCTGCAACCGCGACCGGTTGCGCACCCGCGTCAAGGCGTGGGAAGACGGCGCGTGGGTGCGCGATGCGGCGCTCGCGTTCGCGGAGAAGCGCGCGGTGAAGAAGCAAAAGGCGGCGTGATGGAGCGCAGTTTCTACCAGGTCGGCCGACCTCCGGACATCAAGCAGGCCGGGTGCTGGCAAGGGGCCGCCGGAATTGGCCAATGCGGTGCGACCGGAATGTACACGCTAGTACATGAGGATCCTCAGTTGCCAACTCGCCGAGCAGCAACGCAACCAGCGCCCGGTATGCGCAGATAGACGGAGGTCGAGATGTCCGAATGGCCGTTGTGGGAAATCTTCATCCGGAGCCAGCACGGGCTCGGGCACAAGCACGTCGGCAGCCTGCACGCGCCGGATGCCGAAATGGCGATCAAGAATGCGCGCGACGTCTACACGCGGCGGAACGAAGGCGTGAGCATCTGGGTCGTCAGATCGGCCGACATCACGGCGACCACACCCGGTGAGAAGACGTCACTGTTCGAACCGGCCAACAGCAAGGTCTACCGGCATCCGACGTTCTTCCCGATGCCCGACGAAGTTAAACACATTTGAGATGGCCTCCGACCAGATCCTCTTCGACTACCTGCTGCGGCTCGCGGACAGCGATCTCGTCCTGGCGCAGCGCCTCGGCGAATGGGTCGGCCACGGCCCGGCGCTCGAGGAGGACATCGCCTTGACCAACGTCGGGCTCGATCTTCTGGGCCAGGCGCGGCTGTGGTTCACCTACGCGGGCGAAGTCGAAGCGCGCTTCGCGGGCGCGGGACGGAGCGAGGATGCGCTCGCCTTCTTGCGCGACAGCGGCGAGTTCCGCAACCTCCTGCTGGTCGAGCAACCCAACGGCAACTATGCCGACACCATGGCTCGGCAGTTCTATTTCGACGTCTGGCATCGGCTGCTGCTCGCGGCGCTGACCGGCTCGCGCGACGCGCGGATCGCGGAGATCGCCGCCAAGGCGGAGAAGGAAGTCACGTATCACGTCGAGCGCAGCGCCGATTGGGTGATCCGTCTCGGCGACGGGACCGACGAGAGTCACGCGCGAATGCAGGCGGCGATCGACGATCTGTGGATGTACACGGGCGAGATGTTCGACCCGGACGAGACCGACAACGTGCGCGCGGACGAAGACATCGGCTGCGATTTGCCCGCCCTTGCGGCGCCGTGGCGCGAGGCCGTCGAAGCCGTGCTGACCGAGGCGACGCTGAGCGTTCCGAAGGCGGACTTCATGCAGCGCGGCGGCAAGCGCGGCGTGCACACCGAGCATCTGGGCCACATGCTGGCGACGATGCAGTCGCTGCAGCGCGCGTATCCGGGAGCACATTGGTGAGCGCGACCGTCGAAGCGGCGCAACGCGACGCTGCAATCTGGCAGACGCTCGCGGCGATTCCCGATCCGGAGATCCCGGTGATCTCGATCGTCGATCTGGGGATCGTGCGCGGGGTCGAATGGCGCGGCGACGAGCTGGTCGTCACCGTGACGCCGACGTATTCGGGATGCCCGGCCACCGAGATGATCATGGCCGACATCGGGCGCGCGCTGGTGTCCGTGGGCTTTGCGAAGCACCGTCTGGAGATCCGGCTCTCGCCGGCGTGGACGACCGACTGGATTACTCCCGGGGCGCGCGAGCGGCTCGCGCGCTACGGCATCGCCCCACCGGGCGCGAACGCGGTACCGATGGCGCACAAGATCGACGCGACCGCGCTCTTCCGTCGCGATCCGCGCCTGGCCGTGCCGTGCCCGCGCTGCGGCTCGACCCGCACGCGCGAGCTGTCGCGTTTCGGCTCGACGCCATGCAAGGCGCAGTACCGCTGCGGCGACTGCCTCGAACCGTTCGACTACTTCAAGCCGCATTAAGCACGGATTGAGCAAATTTCATCCGCTCACCGTCGCGCACGTCGCCCGCGAGACGCGCGACGCGGTCGCGCTCACGTTCGACGTGCCGCCATCGCTGCAGGAGACCTTCCGCTTCGTTCAGGGTCAGCATCTCACGCTGCGCGCGGATATCGGCGGCGAGG
This sequence comes from Casimicrobiaceae bacterium, assembly GCA_041493285.1. Taxonomy (GTDB): domain Bacteria; phylum Pseudomonadota; class Gammaproteobacteria; order Burkholderiales; family Casimicrobiaceae; genus PALSA-1003. The sequence goes on along the minus strand of JBGPYP010000063.1, from coordinate 7,366 downwards.
ACCTGCGTCGGTCGTACTCGATCTGCTCCGCGGTGCAGGACGGCGCGCTGCGCATTGCGGTGAAGAAGGCGCCGGGTGGGACGTTCTCGACCTGGATCAACGAGCAGGTCAAGGCCGGCCGGACGATCGAGGTGATGCCGCCGATGGGGCACTTCAACGTGCCGCTCCACGCCGGGCATCGCAAGCACTATCTCGGCTTCGCGGCCGGCAGCGGCATCACGCCGTTACTGTCGATCATCAAGACGACGCTTGTCGCCGAGCCGCGGAGCCGCTTCGCGCTGTTCTACGGCAACCGCTCGTCCGCCGCGGTGATCTTCAAAGAGGAACTCTCCGACCTCAAGGACGCTTTCCTCGAGCGCCTGAATCTGGTCTACGTGCTGAGCCGCGAGCCGCAGGAGATCGGCTTGCTCAACGGCCGCATCGACCGGCAGAAGGCCGATACGCTCCTCGCACACTGGGTCGACCTCGCCGACATCGATACGGCATTCGTCTGCGGCCCGGACGGCATGATGCAGGCGGTGTCCCAGTCGCTGCAGGAGCACGGCTTCCCGAAGTCGCGGATCAAGATCGAGCTCTTCGCGGCGAGCATCCCCAAGCACGAGCACAAGGTGCATGCGGCACCCGTGGCGGGCCACGCCGAGTGCGCGGTGACCGCGATCATCGATGGAGCGGCGCGCGAGTTCACGCTGGAGAAGACCAAGGAAAACATCATCGACGCGGCGCTCAAGCATGGCATCGAGCTGCCGTACTCCTGCAAGGGTGGCGTTTGCTCGACGTGCCGCGCCAAGCTCGTCGAGGGCGAGGTCGACATGGACGTCAACTTCGCGCTCGAGGATTACGAAGTCGCGCGCGGATTCATCCTGTGCTGCCAGAGTTATCCGGTCACTGACAAAGTCGTCGTCGACTTCGACCAGACAGGCTGATGCTAGACTACTGCGCGACCCGTCTGCTCGCTACGTCTAACACGAGCCTGTCGGTGCTCGCGTAGCGGTTAGTTTGCACGCCGAGGCCCGAATAGGAGGAAATCCCGTGCCCCATCCGCTGTTTGCACGCCACCAGGCGCTGATCGAGCAGGCGCTCAAGGCGATCGCCGAGCGCGGCTACTGGAGCGCGTTCCCCGACTCGCCGAGCCCGAAGGTTTACGGCGAGGGCGCCGCGGAGGCCGGCAAGGCGGCGTTCGACGCGCTGCTGCACAAGCCGTTTCCGCTGACGCTCCCTGGCGCCACCGGGACGATCGGCGCGGAGCGCTCGCCCTACGGATTCCCGCTGGGGATCACGTACCCGAAAGTCGATCTCGACGCCTTGTTCGCGGCGATCGCCAAGGCGGAGAGCGGATGGCGCAAGGCCGGTCCCGAAGCCTGGGTCGGCGTATCGCTCGAGATCCTCGCCCGCATCAACAAGCGGAGCTTCGAAATCGCGCACGCGGTCATGCACACGACCGGGCAGGCGTTCGTCATGGCGTTCCAGGCCGCGGGGCCCCACGCGCAGGACCGTGGCCTCGAGGCGGTTGCGTACGCGTGGGACGAGATGCGCCGCGTTCCGGCCAAAGCGTACTGGGAAAAGCCCCAGGGCAAGAACGAGCCGCTCAAGATGGAGAAACACTTTCGCGTCGTGCCGCGCGGCGTCGCGCTCGTCATCGGCTGCAACACGTTCCCGACCTGGAACGGGTACCCGGGAATGTTCGCGAGCCTCGCCACGGGCAATGCGGTCGTGGTCAAGCCGCATCCCAACGCCATCCTGCCGCTGGCGATCAGCGTCGAGGTCGCGCGCGAGGTTCTGACTGAGGCTGGTTTCGATGCCAACGTCGTGACGCTGGTCGCGCACGCTGCCGGCGACGACACCGCGCAGACGCTCGCGCTGCGGCCCGAAGTCAAGCTCATCGACTTCACCGGCAGCAGCGCCAACGGCGAGTGGCTGGAGAAGAACGCGCGTCAGGCGCAGGTATACGCGGAGAAAGCAGGCGTCAATCAGATCGTCATCGACTCCGCCGACGACTTCAAAGGTGTGGCGCGCAACATCGCGTTCTCGCTCGCGCTCTACACCGGCCAGATGTGCACCGCGCCGCAGAACATCTACGTGCCGCGTGGCGGCATCGACATCGCGGAAGGGCATCTGTCGTTCGATCAGGTGGCGCAGGCGCTGGGCGAGGCCGTGCAGAAGCTTCTCGGCGATCCGGCGCGCGCGGTCGAGATCCTCGGCGCGGTGGTCAACGACGGCGTCGCGGAGCGCATCGAGGCCGCCCGTGCGCTGGGGCCGATCGTCGTCGATAGCCAGGCGATCGCGCACCCGCAGTTCAAGGACGCGCGCATCCGCACGCCGCTGATCGTCAAGCTCGACGCCAAGGACGAGGCCACGTACCTCAAGGAATGGTTCGGGCCGATCGCGTTCCTCGTCACCACCGACGGGACGGGCCAGAGCCTGGAGATCGCGCGGCGCGCGGTCCGGGAGCACGGTGCGCTGACGCTGTCCGTTTATTCCAGGAGCCCCGCGGTCGTCGCCGAGGCCGTCGCGGTCGCGGAGGACGTCGGGGTGGCGCTGTCGATCAACCTGACCGAAGGCGTCTTCGTCAACCAGTCTGCGGCGTTCTCGGACTACCACGGCACCGGAGCCAACCCGGCCGCCAATGCCGCGCTCACCGACGCGGCGTTCGTTGCGAGCCGGTTCCGCGTCGTGCAGCATCGGATGCACGTCTAGACTGGGCAGGGGGACGGTGGAAAGGGGGGGTGGATGGGATACGAAAATATTCTGTTCAGCAGCGAGGGTGGGATCGCGCGGCTGACGCTCAATCGTCCGGAGCAGCTGAACAGCTTCAACGACGCGATGCACGCCGAAGTGCGCGATGCGCTCGCTCGCGTCAAGGCGGACATGGCGCTCCGCGTGCTGTTGCTGACCGGTGCCGGGCGCGGCTTCTGTGCCGGGCAGGATCTCGGCGATCGCGCGGTGGCCCCCGGAGCGGAGCCGGTTGATCTCGGCGCGTCGATCGAGCGCAACTATCGCCCACTCGTGTTGGCGCTGCGGCGCCTGCCATTGCCGGTTGTCTGCGCCGTGAACGGCGTCGCCGCCGGTGCGGGCGCGAACATCGCGCTCGCTTGCGACATCGTCGTCGCCGCCAGGTCGGCGAGCTTCATCCAGGCTTTTTCCAAGATCGGGCTCGTTCCCGATTCGGGCGGAACGTACTTCCTTCCACGCCTCGTCGGCACCGCTCGCGCCATCGGTCTGTCGATGCTTGGCGAGCGGCTTATCGCGGAACAAGCCGCGGAATGGGGACTCATCTGGCAGTGCGTCGACGACGCCGAGCTTCACCAGATCGTCGAGAAACTACTGCGCACCCTGGCAGGCGCACCGACCGCCGGTCTCGCGGCAACCAAGCGCGCTCTCTACGCCTCCGCCGGGAACACCTTGGAGACGCAACTCGACCTCGAACGCGATCTGCAGCGCGAGCTGGGCCGGAGCGCCGATTATCGGGAAGGCGTCGCCGCTTTCACCGCCAAGCGTGCGCCACGGTTTGCCGGACGCTAGCGGAATGATCCGTTACTAGTCATGGGCGAGCACCATCCGCCGCTGACGCCGCCTGAGGCGCAGGCGCTCGCCGAGCGCGTCGCGGCGGCGATGTACGCGCGCGACCGGGCGTCGCAGTCGCTGGGCATTGAAATCGCCGCCGTCGGTCCCGGCCACGCCGAGCTGACGATGGCGGTGCGCGCCGACATGCTCAACGGCCACGCGATCTGCCACGGGGGCTTCGTCTTCACCCTCGCCGACAGCGCGTTTGCGTTTGCCTGCAACAGCTACAATCTCACGACCGTGGCATCGGGCTGCTCGATCGACTTTGTCGCGCCGGCGCGTGAAGGCGACATCCTGACTGCCGTTGCCCACGAGCGCAGCGTCACCGGCCGCACGGGCGTCTACGACATCGAGGTGACGAACCAGCGCGGCGAGCGCGTCGCGTTCTTCCGCGGCAAGTCGTACCGCATCAAGGGTCATCTCGTAGAACAGGCTTAGGAGGAGGCATGCCGGTCAAAAAGCCCGCGCCCGGCGAGTTGGAGCAGATCGAGACGGCGAGCCGCGACGAGCTACAGGCGTTGCAGTTGAAACGTCTGCAATGGACGCTGCGCCACGCCTACGACCACGTCCCGCACTACCGCGCCGCGTTCGAGGCGACCGGATTCCACCCCAACGATTTGAAGGCGCTTGCGAATCTGGCGCGGCTGCCGTTCACGACCAAGAAGGACTTGCGCGACCACTATCCGTTCGGCATGTTCGCGGTGCCGCGCGACCAGGTCGTGCGCATCCATGCCTCGTCGGGCACGACCGGCAAGCCGACCGTCGTCGGCTATACGCGCAACGACATCGACGTCTGGTCGACCGTGATGGCGCGATCGATTCGCGCGGCGGGCGGGCGTGCGGGAGACATCGTGCACGTCGCCTACGGCTACGGGCTGTTCACCGGCGGGCTCGGCGCGCATTATGGCGCGGAAAAGCTCGGCTGCACGGTGATTCCGATGTCGGGCGGCATGACCGAGCGCCAGGTGCAACTCATCGCCGACTTCAAGCCCGACATCATCATGGTGACGCCGTCGTATATGCTGGCGATCGCCGAGGAGATGGAGCGCCAGGGCATCGATCCCCGGGCCTGTTCGCTCTCGATCGGCATCTTCGGTGCCGAGCCCTGGACGCCAACGATGCGCCAGGCGATCGAAAGCAAGCTCGACATCGACGCGATCGACATCTACGGCTTGTCGGAGGTGATCGGCCCCGGCGTGGCGCAGGAGTGCATCGAGACCAAGGACGGCCTGACCGTCTGGGAGGATCACTTCTATCCGGAGATCATCGATCCCGACACCGGCCAGGTCCTTCCCGACGGCGAGAAGGGTGAGCTGGTATTCACCTCGCTCACCAAGGAGGCGCTACCGATCATCCGCTATCGCACGCGCGACCTCACGCGCCTGCTGCCGCCGACCGCGCGCTCGATGCGCCGGATCGAGAAGATCACCGGCCGCTCGGACGACATGCTGATCATCCGCGGCGTCAACGTGTTCCCGACCCAGATCGAGGAGCTGATTCTGAAACACGCGGCGCTCGCGCCGCACTACCAACTCGAGATCGCGCGGCCGAAGAACCTCGACGAGCTGACGGTGCTGGTCGAACGCGCGCCTGGCGTGGGCGGTGCCGACGGCGACGCGGCGGGCACCCAGCTCGCGCATCAGATCAAGAGCCTCATCGGTGTGACGGCCGACGTGCGCGTCGTGCAAAGCGGTGGCATCGAACGCTCGATCGGGAAAGCCAGGCGGGTGGTCGACAAGCGGCCGAAAACGTAAGGCTAAGGCTCCCGGAACAGCGACACGATCAACTCGCGCAGCCAGCGGTTGCCCGGATCGCCGGCGAAACGCCACGACCAGTGGACGCTGACATCGAAGGCCGGTAGCCCTACGCGCGGCCGCCAGACCGCGTACGCGCCCATTCGCGCGAACGCGTCCGAGAGCCGCTCGGGCATCACGACCGCCAGATCGGTTTCGGCCAGGATGCGCGGCAAGACCATGAAGTGCGGGATGGACAGGCGGATGCGATCCTGTAACTCGAGTTCCTTCAACGCGCGCGCAGTCGCCGGATGCGAGCGCACCAGCACGAAGTGCAGCTTGGCGAGCGCGTTGCGCCCCGGCTTGGCGGCGGCAAGCGGGTGGCCGCGGCGCATGACGACCACGTAGCGCTCCTGCAGCAACACGCGGCGTTCCGCGCTCGCCAGGGCGGGAATGTAGCCCAGCGCGAGATCGATGCGCCCGCTCTCGATGGCCGGCTGGATGTCCTGTTCGTCGAGTTGGGACACTTCGAGGCGAACGCCGGGCGCCTGTCGCGCCAGGGTCTGCATCAGTCGCGGCAGGAACACCGTCTCACCGATGTCGCTCATGTGCAGATGGAACGTTCGCGGCGAGGTGGACGGGTCGTAACGCTCCCCCTCGCGAATCGCCACGTCCAGGATATGCAGCGCGTGCCGCACCGCCTCGGCCAGCCGATCCGCGGTCGCGGTTGGCGTCACGCCGTTCTGCGTCCGCACGAACAAAGGGTCCTGGTACAGGAGCCGCAGGCGCCGCAGGGCGTGGCTCACCGTCGGCTGCGCGAGCCCGAGCCGCTCGGCGGCGCGGCTCACGCTGCCCGCGGCGTAAACGGCGTGGAAGGTCTGCAGCAGGTTGAGGTCGACGTTCTCGATATTCATAGGTTAAATAAGACATATCGACCATATGGCATGGACAAATAATACGGCGGCGCCTACATTCGCGTCAAAGGTGCGTGGCGGCGCGACCTGCGGCGCCGTGCGACGCGGGTCGGCGGGCCAGGGCCGCCTGGGAGGAAGTGAGCGTGGAAGTCTCGTTCAGCAAGGAAGCCCGCATGCTGCGCCGCGGCGACGGCGAGATTTTCCATGGCGAAGGCATCCTCGCGATCACCAAGGCGCTGCTGCAGTCCGGCGTCGCGTACGTCGGCGGCTACCAGGGCGCGCCGGTGTCGCATCTGCTCGATGTGCTCGTCCAGTCGAAGGATTACCTGGGCGAGCTGGGCGTCCACGTCGAGGCTTGCTCGAACGAAGCCTCGGCCGCGGCGATGCTCGGCGCGTCGATCCACTATCCGCTGCGCGGCGCGGTCACCTGGAAGTCGATCGTCGGCACCAACGTCGCCGCCGACGCGTTGTCGAACCTCGCTTCGCCCGGTGTCACCGGCGGCGCCCTGATCGTCGTCGGTGAGGACTACGGCGAAGGCGCCAGCGTCATCCAGGAGCGCACCTACGCCTTTGCGCTCAAGTCTACGCTTGCGATGCTCGATCCGCGGCCCGACCTCGCGCGCATGGTGCGCATGGTCGAGGAAGGTTTCGCGCTGTCCGAAGCCTCGAACATGCCGGCCATGCTGCAGTTGCGCATCCGCACCTGCCACGTGCGCGGCACGTTCGCGTGCAGCGACAACCTCGCGCCGCCGATTTCGGCGAAACATCTGCTCGAAGACCCGGCGAGCTTCGATTACGGCCGCCTCGCGCATCCGCCCATGACGTTCCGGCATGAGAAGCTCAAGACCGCCGAGCGCATTCCCGCCGCGCGCAAATTCATCGCCGAGCACAAGCTCAACGAGCACTTTCCGGGCAGGCGCTCCGATCTCGGCTTGATCCTACAGGGCGGGCTCTACAACTCGACCCTCGGTGCGTTGCAGCGGCTCGGATTGGCCGACGCGTTCGGCGCAAGCGAAATCGAGATTCTGGCGCTCAACGTCACCTATCCGCTTGTGCCCGCGGAGATCCGCGACTTCTGCCTGGGCAAGCGCGCGGTGCTCGTTCTGGAGGAGGGCCAGCCCGAGTTCATCGAGCAGGAGATCCTCGCCACGCTGCGCC
>JBGPYP010000407.1:0-2173 GCA_041493285.1 Casimicrobiaceae bacterium | reverse complement strand
GGGCTCGCATTCTGGGTGGATCCCGGCGCGGACGCGACCATCGGCGGCATGGCCGCGACGCGCGCGTCGGGCACGACCTCCGTGCGCTACGGCACGATGCGCGACGCGGTCCTGGGCCTGACGGTGGTGCTCGCCGACGGGCGCATTATCCACACCGGCGGCCGCGCGCGAAAATCGTCCACGGGCTACGACCTCACGCGTCTGTTCGTCGGCTCTGAAGGCACGCTCGGCGTCATCACCGAGATCCAGCTTCGCCTCTACGGCGTGCCGGACGCGATCGCCGCGGCGGTGTGCCAGTTCCCGGATCTCGCGAGCGCGGTCAACACCGTGATCGCCGCGATGCAGAACGGCATCCCGGTCGCGCGCATCGAGCTCCTCGACGACGTGCAGATGGACGCGTGCATTCGGTATTCGAAGCTGGAAGGCTTCGCTGCGAAGCCGACGCTCTTCTTTGAGTTCCACGGCTCGGCTGCGGGCGTTCGGGAGCAGACCGAAGCGATGCAGGCGATCAGCGACGATTTTGGCGGCAGCGCGTATCAGTGGGCGACGCAAGCCGAGGATCGCACCCGGCTGTGGAAGGCCCGGCACGCGGCGTATTACGCGGCACTGGCGCTGAAGCCCGGGACAATGGGCTTCGCCACCGATGCCTGCGTGCCGATCTCGCGGCTGGCCGATTGCATCCTCGAGACCAAGGCCGATATCGAAAAGAGCGGGCTCACCGCCCCGATCGTGGGGCACGTGGGCGACGGCAACTTTCACCTGATCGTGCTGTTCGATCCCAACGACAAAGGACAGCGCGTGCGGGCCGAGGCGTTGGCGAAAGCGGTCAGTTTGCGCGCGATCGGCATGGGTGGCACGTGCACCGGCGAGCACGGCATCGGCTGGCACAAGCTCGATGTGCTGGCGCAGGAGCACGGCGAGGCGGTCGATCTCATGCGCGCGGTCAAGCGAGCGCTCGATCCGTTGAACATCATGAATCCCGGTAAGACGGTGCCGATGTGATCGAGATCGAGAATTCGAGGCCGGGATTTAGGATCTAGGACCTGGGATCAGGGGCCATCAGCGAGCGGCTTGCGCTGGATCCATCGAGCCGTTGCCATCCCTCAATCCTCGATCTTCGCTCCCCTATGTACACGCTCTACATCGGCAACAAGAACTACTCGACGTGGTCGCTGCGGGCCTGGGGGTTGATGAAGGCGTTGAACATCCCCTTCGCAGAGAAGCGCATCCTGCTGTATCGACCGGACAGCCCCGAGCGCCTCCGCGAGGTATCGCCTAGCGGCAGGGTTCCCTGCCTGCACGACGGCGACGTGATTATTTGGGACACGCTGGCGATCGCCGAGTACTTGGCCGAGCGGCATGTCGGCGTCTGGCCCTCGGATGCGACCGCGCGGGCGTGGGCGCGCTCGGCGGCCGCCGAGATGCACTCGGGCTTCGCGCGGCTCCGCGACGAAATGGGAATGAACGTGAGGCTGCGCCTGAGCAAGGCGCCCTCGCTTCCAGTGGCCGCCGAAATTGCGCGCGTTCTTTCGTTATGGATCGAAGGGCGGGAGCGGTTTGGACGCGGCGGCGATTTCCTCTGTGGCGCATTCGGTGCGGTCGACGCGTTCTGGTGTCCGGTCGCGTTCCGGTTCCAGACTTACGCTGTTCCGCTCGCGGGCGTTGCGGCCGGATACTCACGGAGCCTGCTCGCGCTGCCGGCGATGCGCGAATGGGCGGCCGATGCCGCGCGCGAGACCGAGCGCATACCCGGCTTCGATCCGCCGGAGTTGCAGGCGCAGCAGTGAACGGGACGCAGAGGACGTGAGCGAGGTCCTCGCCGCCTGGCGCGACCGGGTGCAGCGTGCGGCCGCAGCCGGGACGCCGTTGCGGCTCGTCGGCGGCGGCAGCAAGGATTTCTACGGCCAGGAGCTTGCCGGCGAGCGGTTCGAGACCGGCGGGTATGCGGGCATCGTCGATTACGACCCGACCGAGCTCGTGATCACGGCCTGCTGTGGCACGCCGCTCGCGGAGGTCGACCGGACACTCTCCGGCGCGGGGCAGATGCTCGGCTTCGCGCTGAAGCAGGTGCGAGAGATGGGGGCTGTTGGATGCTGCGGCGGCGATCAGGTCCGCGACCGCGCCAGCGCCTGCGCGTTCGCCCAGCGCCTCAAGCGTGCGCGCCGCGAGGCCT
>JBGPYP010000314.1:0-3137 GCA_041493285.1 Casimicrobiaceae bacterium | reverse complement strand
GTTGCATACTCGACCCGCGACCGTCCATCCGCGCGAGCCCGACGGCGAAGGCAAGCCCCGCGCATGAGCCTGCGTTCCGGCATCGTGGGGCTGCCCAACGTCGGCAAGTCGACGCTGTTCAACGCGCTCACCAGAGCCGGCATCGCCGCGGAGAACTATCCGTTCTGCACGGTCGAGCCCAACGTGGGCGTGGTCGCCGTGCCCGATGCGAGGCTCGATGCGCTGGCGGCGATCGCGCGGCCGGCGCGCGTCGTTCCCGCGACCGTGGAATTCGTCGACATTGCGGGCCTCGTCGCCGGCGCGTCCAAGGGCGAGGGACTGGGCAACCTGTTCCTGGCCAACATCCGCGAAACCGATGCGATCGCACACGTCGTGCGCTGCTTTGCCGACGACAATGTCGTGCATGTCCCGGGCGCGATCGATCCGGTGTCGGACATCGAGACGATAAACACCGAGCTTGCGCTCGCGGACCTCGCCAGCGTCGACAAGCAACTCGCCAGGCACGCGAAGGCGGCGCGCGCCGGCGGTGACAAGGAAGCGCAGCGTCTGGTGGCCGCGCTGGAAAAGGTGACTGCAGCGCTGAACGAGGCCAGGCCCGCACGCTCGGTCGATCTGTATCCGGAGGAGCGCGCGGTGCTAAAGCCGCTCTTTCTCCTGACGATGAAGCCGACGATGTACGTCGCCAACGTCGGCGAGCACGGCTTCGTCGACAACCCACTGCTCCGCGCCGTCGAGGCTTACGCCACGCGCGAGGGTGCTCCGGTCGTCGCGATTTGCGCCGCGCTCGAGGCGCAGATCGCCGACCTCGAGCCCGCGGACAAGCAGGTGTTCCTCGCCGACATGGGGCTCGTGGAGGCGGGCCTCGAGCGGCTGATCCACGCCGGCTACAAGCTCCTCGGCCTCGAAACCTATTTCACGGCGGGACCGAAGGAAGTGCACGCCTGGACGCTCAAGCAAGGCAGCACGGCGTCGCAAGCGGCGGGCGTCATCCACACCGATTTCGAAAAAGGGTTCATCCGCGCGGAGGTGATCACGTACGCCGATTACATCGCCTGCAAGGGCGAGCAGGGCGCAAAGGAAGCCGGTAAGATGCGACTTGAGGGCCGCGAGTACGTAGTCAAGGATGGCGACGTCATGCACTTTCGCTTCAACGTTTGAATGGATCGCTCGGGACCCGACATCGGGACGGTGGCACCTTGAGCTTTGCAACGCGCACGCTGGGCCTCGCCGCGTGCTGCGCGCTGCTCCTCACGAGCGCGTGTACTTCGATGCGGCCGAAGATGCAGTCGCCGCAAGTCACGCTGGAGACGGTCCGCATCGTCAGAATCGCGGACGCCAAGGCGGATGTTTCGCTGAGCCTCAAGCTTTCCAACCGGAACGATTTCGAGCTGGCGATCGATGCCGTCGAGTTCGAGGTTACCCTCGACGGCCGCCCAGCCGTCAGCAGCCGCAGCGTGCGCGTCGACGTGTTGCCGGCGGGCGGCGAGGCGAAGGTCGAGCTGGCCGGACGCATCGAAGTCGCCGCAGTGGCGACCGCGCTGATGACGCTGGGATCGCAGCTGCCAATCGCGTATTCGCTCAGCGGGACCGTCACGCTCAAGAACGGCGTGGCGCTGCCCTTCGCGCGCAAGGGCGAGATACCCGTCGCGCGCTCCGATCGCGCGCTCGGCTCGCGGCCGTAATGACCAGGCGCCTGCGCTTCACCAAAATGCAGGGTCTGGGCAACGATTTCGTAGTCCTTGACGGGGTGCGCGAGAAAATCGAGCTCGAGCCGGCCATGATCCGGCGTCTCGCGGACCGGCACTTCGGCGTCGGCTGCGATCAGGTCCTGCTGGTGGAGAGGCCGACGCGACCCGACGTCGACTTCCGCTACCGGATCTTCAACGCCGACGGCGGGGAGGTCGAACAATGCGGGAACGGCGCGCGCTGCTTCGTCCAGTTCGTCCGCGCGCGCGGGCTCACCGACAAGCACGCGATCCGCGTCGAGACCGCCGGGGGGATCATCGAGCCGGCCATTGCCGCGGACGGCCAGGTCACGGTCGATATGGGCGCGCCGGTTTTTCGCGCGGCCGACGTCCCCTTCGTCGGCGGCACCGGCGCGATCGTCGAGCCGCTGGAGATCGACGGCGCGACCGTCATGGTTTCGGTGCTGTCGCTCGGCAACCCGCACGCCGTCCAGCTCGTCGACGACGTGGATGCCGCACCGGTGACGACTCAAGGCCCGCGCATCGAGGCGCACTCGCGGTTTCCCATGCGCGTGAACACCGGCTACATGCAGGTCATCGATCGCGCTAACATTCGCTTGCGCGTCTGGGAGCGCGGCGCTGGCGAGACGCTCTCCTGCGGCTCTGGTGCGTGCGCGGCCGCGGTCGCCGGCATCCGCCGCGGGCTCGTGGACTCGCCGGTGCGCGTTGCCACGCGCGGAGGCGCGCTGACGATTGCATGGGGCGGAGACGGCGCACCGGCAATGATGACCGGTCCGGCAGAAACCGTGTTCGAGGGGGAGTGGGAGGTCCCGGAGCGATGACGACAATGGACGGGGATGAATCGATGGAACCGAGCGCGGTCGCCGAGTACCTCAAGGAGAATCCGGGGTTCTTCGAGCAGTACGCGGACCTCCTGGCGGAGATCTTCGTGCCCCATCCGCACGGAGGGCGCGCGATTCCCATCGCGGAGCGGCAGATCGTCACGCTGCGCGAGAAGAACGCGCAGCTCGAGACCAAGCTGCAGGAGCTGATCCAGTTCGGCAGCGACAACGATGCGATCAGCGAGAAGCTGCATCGCTCCACGCTCGCGCTGTTCGCGGCCGCGGATCTGGAGACCACATTGGGCGTGCTCTACCACAGCCTGCTCGACGACTTCCGCGTGCCGCAGGTCGCGCTGCGGCTGTGGGGCAAGGTCCCGGAGCAGTCGTACCTGCCGGAGCTCGCGGCGACGAGCCAGGAGCTGCGCGATTACGCCGCGGCACTCGGCGAGCCGTATTGCGGGACGCAGGCGCCGTTCGAGTCGCACGACTGGTTCGACCCCAACGCGACGCTCAAATCCTTCGCGTTTCTGCCGCTGCGCACCGCGCATACCTTCGGGCTGCTCGGGCTGGGGAGCGAAACGCCAGGGCGGTTCTACGCCGGCATGGGCAC
>JBGPYP010000115.1:0-8026 GCA_041493285.1 Casimicrobiaceae bacterium | reverse complement strand
CGAGCAGCGCGGTCGAATAACCCATCGAGCGCGCGAACGAGCGGCGCAGAAACAGCGCGAAGCCGGCGTCGCCGTAATGGGTGAGCCCGCGTGCGAGGCCCTGCGGCGCGTCGTCAGCCATCAGCGGCAACTAGCGCGCGAACGAGCTCTCGGTGCAGCTGCCGATGCGCCGGCTCGACGCGGTGACGGTGACGCCGGCGGCGCGAATGGTCCCGATGGCCGAGTCGCCGCGGTACGTCGCGGACACCGCGCTGGTCTGCTCGTCGCCGCCCAGCCGGCAGGTCATCGTGTAGTTGACACTGTTGCCCGACTGCGTGAAGTCAGCGTACCGGCACACGCCGTCGACCCGCGACGACTTGCCCTGAATCAGTTTCTCCATTTCGGCGATGTCGGCCCGCGTGTAGCACTTGGCATTCGCGGATTGCGCCTGACCGTCGGCGGTGATCGTCGTTTCCCACAAACCCTCGTTCATGTTGAGGGTCGCGGCCGCGGGCATCGCGGCAAGCGCCGCGAGGACCGCCAGCGTGACGATGGATCGCGCTCGGAAATTCATGCATACCTCCTCGCGAGGCATTGTAGCCGAGTCCCTCGCGCGAGCGTCGCAGGCCGAACGCAACGATGAGGCGACAGCGCTGTCACGCGGTTGCCCGCGTCAGGGCATCTTGATCTTGCCGCCCAGCCCTCCCGGCGGCAGTCCGCCGGGCAAGCCCGCGGCGCCGGCACTCCCGGGCAGCACGATCGACGATGATGCCTGGCGGCGCAATTCCTGCAATTCGCGCACCGCTCGCTCGACGCCGATCTTCGCCGCTTCGCCGTAGCCCGCGATCGCCTCGGTGAGGCTTTTCGCTTCGACCTCGAAGCTGATCGGCAGCGGCCCCATGTTGGTGAGAATCTGCGCCTCGCCGATGTAGAGCGTCGGCCGCGCGGTGTCGGGCGATCCGTCGGTCTTGACCGGCACCAGCGCGCGCAGAGTGCCCGCAGCGCGATCGGTGTAGATCTCCTCGCGATAGAGCGAGGTTCCGTCCATCTTGGCGTCGCTCGCGCGCGCGCCGGGTTGCTCGGCCATGGCTGGCTCCGATGATTCAATCGGGGAATTCTAGCAAATGGGGCCGCGCGCCCGGCTCGGGCCGCGGATGGTTCATGTTCGGGCGGCTGTTTACCTGTTCGAGGGCTCGCGCGTTAATGGCGGTAAAGCGACTGGACGAACCTCATCGGCCGGGTCTAGTCTAACCAAGGTGCCTTGAACGACGAAGGAGGGACGTTATGAAACAATTTGCAATGATTCTGCTTGCCGCCGCGACGTTGGTCGGCGGCGTCGGCGTCGCGAGCGCGCAGGGGCACGGCTCGCACACCGGTGTCGCGTCCAGCGCCGGAGGGCGTGGCGGCGGGAACTGGAACGGCGGCGGGAACTGGAACGGCGGCGGAAACTGGAACGGCGGCTGGCATGGCGGGCACTCGCGCGTCGTGATCGGCGTCGGGTTCGGCGCGCCGTGGTGGGGCTGGGGCTGGTGGCCCGGGTATTACTATCCGTCCTACACCCCGGCCTATTACCCCGCGTATCCGTACTATTACGGCGACTACGCGCCCTACAGCTACGATTACTCCGCGCCGGCGTACGTCCAGCAAGGCGCCCCGGCGTACGGCCAGCAAAACGCCCCAGCGTACGGCCAAGGCCAAGCGGGTGGGTACTCGTATTACTGCCCGGACCCGGCCGGCTACTATCCGCAGGTGCGCACCTGCGCCAAGGGGTGGCTGCGGGTCGTCCCGCAGAGCGCCCCGGGCCCGACCGGCCCGGCGTCATACTGAGGAGGCAATGTGAGCACCCGCTTGCAACACCTCCTGCCGCTGGCGGCGGTCCTTGTCCTGGCCGGTTGCGTCACGGTCCCGACCGGTCCTGCGGTAATGGCCCTGCCGGGGACGGCGAAGAGCTTCGATGACTTCCGTGCCGACGATATCTCCTGCCGGCAGTACGCCCAATACTCGCTCGGCCCGGTGCCGGGGCAGGCCGGGGCGGACGCCGCGGCCGCGAATGCCGCCGGCGCAGCCGTGCTCGGGGCTGCCGCCGGAGCGATCATCGGATCAGTGAGTGGCCAGGCCGGCCAGGGCGCCGCGATCGGCGCCGGGACGGGGCTCCTCTTCGGCAGCACCGCGGGCGCCAATGCCGCCGGCTATTCGTCGTATCACCTGCAGCGGCGCTACGACATGGCGTATCTGCAATGCATGTACGCGCGCGGCAACCAGGTCCCGGCAGGACCACGCTACGGCCCGCGTCCGTACGGCCCGCCGCCCGGCGGGCCGCCGATGGCGCCGCCGGCGGGCTGAGCAAAGGGTTTTGCTTCTGCAAGACCCACTTCCCGTTCACGATCTGCACCATCACGCGCGCCCGCGGGTCGAGACCGAGGTGATCGGTCTTGCTCATGTTGACCGCGCCGCTGGTGACCTCGAGGTTCTTCGTATTCTCCAGCGCGTCGCGTAGCGCGCGGCGAAACTTGACCCTTCCCGCATGCGCGGTCTTGAGCGCGACGGGAATCGCGTTGGCGAGCTCATGGGCATCGTGTTCTTCTCGGGGATGCCGAGCGACGCGCCTGGCCCGGTCGCGGACACGGTCACGCCGATCCTGACCTGCGCTTGCGCAGCGGCGGCGAATGTGAGCGCGATGGTTGCCAGCAGAGCGCCGACGATGACTTGTTCATTGCTTTTCCTGTGCATGAATCGAGGCCGCGTCATAGGGGAAGCGTGGGTCGTCGAGTCCCGGGTCAGGCATAATCCGGCGCTGTCGCCCGGCATTTGGAGAACGCGTGCGGACTTATGAGAAGCGAGGCGCACCGTGGCGGTTGCTGCCGCTGTTCGCACTCGTCTTGTCCTGTTGCGCGCTGGCCGCCGACCCCAACAAGGTCCTGCACGTCGCGAGCCCCGACATCGAGACGCTCGATCCGCAGCAGTACAGCGACAACCCGTCCTACGAGGTGCTCATCGCGATCTTCGAGCCCCTCTACGAATGGGATTATCTCCGCTCGCCGCCCAGGCTCGCGCCGGTGACGGCGGTCGGTCCGCTCGAGATCACCGACGGCGGCAGAACGTGGACCATGCGCGTGCAGCCGGGCATCTTCTTCACCGATGATCCGGCGTTCAAAGGCAAGCCGCGCGAGCTCGTCGCCGCGGATTACGTGTATTCGTACAAGCGCTGGCTGGATCCGAATCTGCGCCGCGGCGGGGCGCCGATCATCACCGACCTCATCGTCGGCGCGCGCCCAGTCGTGGATGCGGCGAAAGCGACTTCGAAGTTCGACTACGACCGGCCGGTCGAGGGTCTGCGCGCGCTCGACCGGTACACCGTGCAGATTCGCCTGAACGAGCCGAATTACCCCAACATTCGCGACCTGCTCAGTTTCGTAGGCGCCGCGGCGCGCGATGTCGTCGAAGCGGCGAGCGGCGACATTCGCACCCGGGCCGTGGGAACGGGCCCGTACCGCGTGCGCGAATGGAAACGCGGCTCGCGCCTCGTACTGGAGGCGAATCCGGCCTACCGGCAGGTTCGCTTTCCGGAGAGCGACAATCCTGCGGATGCGGCGCTGATGCGCAGCGTGCAGGGAAAGCTGTTCCCGCAGGCCGGCGTGGTCGAGGTCAACATCATCGACGAAGACATCACGCGGCTGCTGCAATTCGAGCAGGGAGGGCTCGATTACATCGTGCTGCGCGGCGAGGTCGCCAACCGCCTCCTCGTCGACAACAAGCTCAAGCCGGAATACGCGGGTCGCGGCATAACGCGCCACGTTTTCCCGGAACCCTATCTGTTTTCGTTCTACTTCAACATGGCCGATCCCGTCCTCGGTGGCATGAGTAACGAGCGCGTCGCGCTGCGCCGTGCCATCGCGCTGGCGATGGACACCGAAACTCTGGTCAAGGTCGTCTACGCCGGGCAGGCATTGCCGGCGAACCAACTCGTGCCGCCCGGCGTGGGTGGGCACGACCCTACGCTGCCGTCGAAACCGCTGTACGACCCAGCGGCTTCGAAGGCACTGCTCGACCGCTTCGGCTACAAGGATCGGGAGGCGGAGGGCTACCGCAAGGCCCCCGACGGCAAACCGTTGACGCTGGCGATGACGCTGCGCTCGGGCGCGATATCGCGCGAGATCCAGACGCTCGTGAAGAAAAGTATGGACGCGGTCGGGCTGCGCATAGATTTTCACGTCACGCCGTTCCAGGATGCGATCAAGGAACTCGAAAAGGGCAAGTACCAGATGTACTTCGGCGGTTTCGGCGGCTCGCCGTCGGGGTATCCGGAACTGCTGCAGCTCTTCAGCAAGCAGCCGCAGCGCGTCAACGTAGCCCAGTTCAAGTTCGCCGAGTATGACCGCGCTGCCGAGCAGTTCCTCCGCAGCGCGACCGACGCCGAGCAGATCGCCACCGCGCGCAAGATGTCCGAGCTTGCCGGGACCTACATGCCCGTGCTGCCGGCGATATTCCGCCTCGAGAACAATTTCGTGCAGCCGTGGCTGCTTGGGTTCAGGCCGCCCATATTCGCGACGTACTGGAAGTATCTCGACATCGATCTCGCGCGGCGACAACGAGCAGGGCGCTAGGACCGATAAGGACGCGCCTACGCCTTGAGCGCTTGCGGCCGTAGCGCGCCGCCGCACTTGGCACGGGCCGGATCGCTTGCGGGGAGTTTCGCACAGACGCCGGACATCTGAACGCGGATGCGCTCGAGCGCAGCGCGCTGCGCGGGCCCCTTGCTCCATTCGGCGAGTTTCTTGCCCATGCGTTCGAGCGCGCGCAGGTTGCGGTCGTAGAACGTGTCGGGCACCGGCTCGAGCTCGCCGATCACGCTTCCCGCCGCGCGCTCGATGCGCGCGGCGTCCTGCGGCGCGAGCTCGACCAGCGCGTTGACGTATCGTGTTCCCCATTGCACGCGCGTCGCGGGTCCCTGCGCGGCCGTGTACGACTGTGCGTACCAGTCGAGCGCTCCCGCCTTGTCACCGCGCTTCTTGGCGACCTCGGCCAGGTCGACCATGAAGTAATACGGCGAGTGCGAGCGCTTGAGCTCCGCTTTGAGCAGTGTATCCGCCTCGTCGAGGAGGCCCGCCTGGACGAGCGCATCGGCGGCGGCGTCGATCACCGCCTGCCGCGCATAGGGATCGGCCGTTTCGCGATCGGCGCGCGCGACCTCGTCGCGCACGGTCTTGAGCAGCGGCGCCGGCAGAGGAGCGTCTTTCGCGTCGAGCCGGGCGAGCGCGACTTGGCCGGTGACCGCGATCAGCCGATCGGCGGTCGACAGGCTTGTATCGGTGACGAGTCGATCGAGCGCAGCCGTCCATGCCGCGAGCAGACGCGCGCGCTCGGGCGATTTCGGCGCCGTGACAAAGCCCGCGATCTGACCGGGGTATTCGGTAAGGGTATCGAAGTTCTCGCGGGTGAGCGGGGGGTCGGCGAGCACGGCAAGAAGTTGTGCGGCGGCTGCCGCGTCGGGCGACGGCTTCACGTCCTTGGCCGTTGCCGCAGCGGCTAAAGCCTTGAGCCCGAGGCGCACCGCCGTTTCCTTCTGATCTGCGGGACAGGCTTGCGCAAGCCGCTTCAACGTCGGCGCGACGTTCTTCTCCGGTATCAGCTGCTGCTCGTCGGTGATCCAGGAGTAGTAAGCGAGCATTCGCCAGTCGTCGGCGGAAAGTTCGGCGTGCCTGCGGCTTCCGGAAAGGGCCGCCGCCAGCGTGTCCTTGACCGGGCGCGCGCCGTTCATGCCCATGGTCAGCACGCGCATGTACTGCTCGGGATCGGCTTCGCCGGGCAGGCGCACGATTTCCCCGCCGTCGGGATTGAACAGGATCATCGTTGGATAGCCGACGACGTTGAAGCGCGCGCCGAGCTTTTGCGCGCTCGGGCTGTCGCCGTCGATGTAAACGGGGATGAAAAAGCGCGAGCGCTCGATGAAATCCTGGCGGTTGAAGAGTGTCGCCTTGACCTGATTGCAGGGCGGGCACCACACCGCACCCCAATACAGGAACAGCGGCTTGTGGTCGGTCCTGGCTTCAACGAACGCCGCGTCGACGGCGCCCTTGCGCCAGGCGATGCCGTCGGCGTGTTCGGTCGCCGATGCGATCCCCGAGGGGGCGGTGCCCGCCGGAGGTACGACTGGCGCCGCCGCGGACTGCGCTTTGGGCGGTTCAGGAGCCTGCGAGCATGCGGCGAGCGCGAGCGTCAGAGTGAGGATGAGCAATCGTGGCGGGAGAGTCATGGCGGCGGGAAAGCGTGTTTATCGACATGAGCGTAGCACTTCGTGGGCGCATCCGCGATAGCGCTGGTAGAGCCGAATTCATTCGGCCGCGGCGTCGGACGTCGCGTCGCGTGCGAATAAATTCGCACCTATGACCCTTCACGGGGCGACGCGCGCCGGCAAATGCAGGAAGCCGCGGAAGCGCGCACGGCCGCCGCGCACGGGCTCGCCCGCGGGCTCATAATCCGGGAAGCGGGCCAGAAACCGCGCCAAGGCGACCTCCGCCTCGAGCCGCGCGAGATTCAGCCCGGCACAGGTGTGGATGCCGTAGCCGAAGGCGACGTGGCGGTTCGGTTCGCGGGCGAGATCGAGCCGATCCGGATCCGGGAACTGCGCCGGATCGCGGTTCGCGCCACCGATGCAGATCGTGATCCGCGACTCGGGCGGGAGCGTGATCCCGCCGACGGCGACCTCCTGCGTGGTGATCCGGTTGCCGAGCTGCACCGGACTCTCGAAACGCAGGAACTCCTCCACCGCGGTACCGATCGCGTCGGCGTCGGCGAGACGCGCGACCAGCTTTACTTTCTCGGCCGGCCACTCCGTGAAGGCGTGCAGCGCGTTGCCGATCAGGTTGGTCGTCGTCTCGTGGCCGGCGTTGAGCAGGAAGATGCACTGATGCAGGAGTTGTTTCTCCGTCAGGCGTTCGCCGTCCTCCTCGCCCAGGATGAGGCGCGTCAATACGTCAGTGCCCGGATCGCGCAAGTGCACGCGGCGCTCGTCGACCAAGAGCTTGAGATACGCCAGCATGTCCGTCACCGCGGCGTTGCCGGCGGCGGCACGCTCCGGCGTGAGCACGGGCTCCAGCGCGCCGAGAATCGCCAACGACCAGGGGCGCAGCGGACCACGCTCGTCGTCGGCGATGCCCAACAGGGTGCCGATGATCCCGATCGGGATCGCCGCGGCGAAGTCCGCGATCAGGTCGACTTCGGCTTTTCCGGCCATCGTCTCGAGCAGCCCGTCGACCAATTCCACCAAACCCGGCTCCATCGCGGCGATGTGTCGCTGCGTCAGCGCGCCGACGATCGCGCGCCGGACGCGGGTGTGCAACGGCGGATCGTTGAAGATCAGGCTCGTCGTGTGGTGCTCGAGCAGCGGCGAGGGTCCGAACTTCGGTCCGAACTCCTTGTTCTTGTCCGAGCTGAACGCCTTGTGGTCGCGATACACCGGCAGGATGTCGTCGTAGCGCGTGAGCAGCCACGAGCCGTCGGGCATCGGCTTGACCGGCGCGTGCAGGCGAAGCGCGTGGTAGTAGGGGAACGGGTCGGCATAGAACTCGGGGGGCAGGCGCCGCAGGTCGAACTCCCTGGCGACTTCGACGGCTTGGCGGGGGGAGAGGCTCGACATGGGGACGCGAACGGACCGGCGGCAGGGGACGATGATAGCCTGCCCGCGACGGGGATAACGGTGCCGCGGACCGAGCGGGACGGAACCCGCCGCGGACTTGGCGGTCTGTTCTAAGTCCGGCCCGGCACGCTTGTTGCTCTGGCTCGTGGCAGAGGGAACACGTGATGCGGAACGCCATGCCAGGCAAGCTGCGCGGCCAGACGACGCGATGGGTCGCGGGGTCGGTCGCGGTCGCGATGCTCGTCGTCGCGGGCTGCGCCCAGCTGGCGGAAAAAGAGCGCGAGCTGACGTTCCGCGTCGTCCCCGGGACGGCGAGCTGGTTCGACGGCCTGCCCGCGGGTGTGCAGGAATTCGATTTGGTGGTCAACGCCGACGGGAAGGCGCAGCGCATCCACGCCTGGTGGTGGCCTG
>JBGPYP010000147.1:0-6393 GCA_041493285.1 Casimicrobiaceae bacterium | reverse complement strand
GCGTAGGAGAAGCCGAGGTCGCGCGTGAGCGGCGCGACGTCCGCGAGATCGGGCGAGAGGAACTGCCAGCGCGGCAGGTCGAGATCGTATTGACGCGCGAAGGCGCGCATCGCCTGCGGACTGTCGGCCGGCGGATTGAAGCCGATGGTCACGGTGGAAAACGCGTCGGCGCCGAGCACGGCCTGCGCTTCGCGCACGGCGCGTGCGAGGAACTTCGTCGTCGTCGGGCAGACCTGCGTGCAACCGGTATAGACGAAATTCACCAGCAGCGGCCTGCCACGGAAGTCAGACAACCGCACTCGCCTGCCGTCGGCCGCGGTCAGCGCGTAGTCACCGATCGGACGGCCGATGGCGGCCTGGCTTGTGCGCAGGGCGTCGTCGAGGGTCAGCGGCTCGGCGGCGGGAAGCGGCGGCGCCAGGAGGAATGCCGCAGCGGCGGCGAGAAAGCGGAGCGCGCGACCGCAGTCAATGCAGCAGTGTGGCATCGGCGATCGCGGCGGCGAGCAGCAGCGTGAGTTGCAGGAGCGAGGCGTGAAAGTTGGCCATCGCCGTGCGGCGGCATGGATCGCGCACCAGCGCCGCGCTCTTGAGCAGGAAATATGCGCCGCCGCCGATGGCCGCGCCGAGGTAGACCCAGGACAGCCCGTAGAACGCCGGCACGAGCGACGCCAGCACGAGCAGCACCGTGCCGGCCAGAATCGCGTGCGCCGCTCTGGCGTCGCCGACGACGGCAGGCAGCATCGGCACGCTCGCGGCTTCGTAGTCTTTGCGGCAGGCGATCGCGAGGCTCCAGAAGTGCGGCGGGGTCCACAGGAAAAGGACGATTGCGAGCCACAGCGGCGCGGCGTCGAGGCGATCCGGCGTCACCGCGGCCGCTCCCGCGAGCACCGCGAAGCTGCCGGCGAGACCGCCGATCACGATGTTGAGCCAGGTTCGGCGCTTCAGCCATACGGTGTATACGACGCCGTAGACGAATGCTCCCGCGAACGTGTAGAACGCGGCGAGCGCGTTGGTCGCCAGTGTGGCGACGACGACCGAGCCCGCGCCCATCAGCGCGATCAACGCGAGCCACGCGGGCGAAGCCTTGAGCTTGCCGCTCACGAACGGCCGGCCGCGCGTGCGCGCCATGCGGGCGTCGAGGTCGCGTTCGACATACTGGTTGAACGCGCCGGCCGCGGCCGACGAGACAGTGACCGCAAGCGCGAGCAGCGCGATGCGCCAGCCCGCGGGCGCCGTACCGGGCGCCACCGCGAGACCCGCGAGCGCGGTGAAGCCGATCACCAGTCCGATCCTCAGCTTGAACAGGTCGAAGAACAATGCGATCCGTTGACTCAAAGGGATCTTCCGCCTGCGTCGGCTCGCCAGTGCCGGGCGACGGACAGGGGTCCGTCGCCCAGCCGCTCAGGCTTCAGGAGAGCGGCCACACCGTCGAGAGGTATTTCCAGTTGACGAAGTAGTAGAGCACGAACGCCACCAGGAACACCATCGCGAGCGTCAAGGTGCCCGGAGCAACGAATCCGCCGATACCGATGTTGCCGTGGCCGGTGATCGCCGCCGCGACCGGTTGTGCGGGGGGAGGCGCCGCCCGCCCTTGGCGCACGCTAACCGGCTTGAAATCGGGCGTCTGGATCTTCTTGCCGAGGAACACACTGCCGACGGTGATCAGCAGATAAGCCACGCCGCCGACGATCGCCACCAGCCCGGAGAGCGCCATGATGCCCATCATGAGGTACGCCGTGCCGGGGAATTCGTGCGCCAGCGGGTTGCCGGCGAACGTCATGTCCCAGTGCCGCCGCGGCACGCCCAGCGTGCCGGCGCCCATCATGAACAGCGCGAACCCGCTCATGCCCAGACCGAACAGATACGGCTGCCACTTGGCGAGCCCGGGGAACATCAGCTCGCGGCGGAACAGCACCGGGATCAGGAAGTACGTCAGGCCCATGAACGCGAGCGTCGTGCCGACGACGACGGTCGCGTGGAAATGACCGGGAACGTAGAGCGTGTTGTGGATGATCAGGTTCAGCTGCTCCGTGCCCATCATCACGCCGGAGATGCCGCCAAGGAACCCGAAACCGATCAGCGAGATGAACATCGCCGAGAACGTCGGATTGCCCCAGGGCGCCTTGCGCAACCACTCGTACAGGCCCTTGTTGAAACCCTTCACCCGCTGCGCGACCTCGATCGAGCCCGGCACCGTGAGCCCGTGCACCATCGACGCCAGCACCGCGAGATACATCGCGTAGCTCGTGTTGAAGATCTTCCAGTTCGACGTGAGCCCCGGATCGGCCAGCAGATGGTGCGCCGACGCGAGTTGCAGGAACAGGATGTAGAGCAGGAATGCGGTGCGCGAAACCTTCTCCGACATCGGCTTGGCGCCGAAGACGATCGCGGCGACCGCGTACCACACCGAAACGTGCGCCGCGACGTTGATCTGCTGCGAGCTGTGCCCGAACGCCCACCACACGGTACGATACATCAGCGAGTCGATGTGGTTGATCAGCCCCAGCGACCACAGAAACGTCGGGATCAGGATGATCGCGCCGGACGCGATCGTGAATACGGCAATGATCGCGGCCGTCACCGCACCGAAAGTGACGATGGGGATCGAGCCGTTGTAGGTCTTCTCGTTGCGACCGACGACCAGCGTGCCGAAGAACACGAACAACGCGACCAGTGCGCCGACGGCGAACAGGATCAAGCCCAGGTAGAACGCCGGATGCGCGCCCATCGGCGCGTAGGAGGTGAACATCACCGACGAGTCGCCGCGGAAAACCGCAACGTTGTTGGTCAGCGCGCCGATGATCATCAGCCAGAATGCGGCCCAGGCCCAGCGCGGCGTCGCGAGCCGGCACTTGAGCAGCACCGACGCGGCGAAATACAGGACCGCGATCTCGAAGAAGATGATCCAGAACACGAGCATGTCCAGCCCGTGTGCGGTCAGCGTCAGGTAGAACCAGTCGGCCGGCAGCAGATGCACCGCCGGCCAGCGCGTCAGTATCACCAGCAGCGCAAGGATGCCGCCGACGAGCAACGAGACGACACCTGCGACCGCGTTCCAGCGGATCAGCTTCTCCGCCGGCTCGTGGAACACCAGGCCGGTCGTCGGGCAGGTACGGAAATTACGATTGATCGCCATCGTCGTTCCCCTATTTCTTCACCACGTAGAGCTTGCTCGCCATCGTGTGATGGTTGATGCCGCAATACTCGTTGCAGATGATCGAGTAGACGCCCGCCTTGGTCGGCGTCATGGTCACTACGTGTTCGTACCCGGGATGGACCTCGACGTTGATGTTTTCCGGCTGCAGCGAGAAACCGTGCAACCAGTCCATCGACGAGAGGTGCACCCGGTACGTCTTGCCTTCCTCGAGCTCGAGCATCGGCCACCATTGCCACAGCCGCGCGATCAGGTAGACATCGCTGCCCGCCGGCGGATGGACGACAGGGATCTTCTGCTCGGTCTCGGTGCGAATCGTGTACTTGTCGACCATCTCCTGTGTCTTCTGGGAGTAACGCTCCGGGGTCGTGCGGTACGCCTCGTTCGAAAGGTTCTGCTTACCGTAGACATGCCAGTAGGGCATCATGAAAAACAACACGAGGCACCAGGCGAAGGCGATCACGATCCAGGTGCCTTCGACCCGATCCAGCGGCTGCTTCCACCAGACTCGACTGACGGGCGATTCTATGGAGCTCATGGGAGCTTTCCTTATGTGCCGGGTCGCTTCTACTTGGCGATCGGAATGCCGACGATTTCCATCACGCCCCAGATGATGTAGAGGACGGTCGGCATCGCGATGCCCAGAAAAAGGAGCAGGAATGGGTTGTCGAGAAGCTGCTGCATCGCCGGGATCGGCTCGTCCAGATCGTCGTCAGGGAACTCGGGAGAAGGGGTCACGCTGCTCATCGGAGTGCTCCTCAAGGCAAGGCGAATCGGCCGGCAGGCGTGCCCGCCGAAAACCCACGGCCGCGGCGTTCCGCCCGGCGCGGTGATCGTGCGCAAGGAATTTAGGCGCGCCGAGTCGATTTGCAATTGATCCGCATCAAGGAAAAACGCTCCGCGCGATTCCATCGCGGCGCCGGGCCGGTCGATGTGGCAGAATCGACGACATGGATATCAGCGAACGCGAGGGCTTCTTGGCCGCGTCGCCCCGCGTCGTCGGGCAGGCGAAGAACGGCGGCGCGCGCGCGGTCGCAGCGTGGCTCCTCGTGTGCTGCGCGCTGGTGTTCACGATGGTCGTCGTCGGCGGCGTAACGCGGCTTACGCACTCGGGCCTGTCGATCACCGAATGGCAGCCGATCGTCGGCACCTTGCCGCCGCTGACCGACGCGCAATGGAGCGAGGCGTTCGGGAAGTACCAGGCGACCCCCGAATACAGCCAAGTCAACCGGGGAATGACGCTCGATGCGTTCAAGGGTATCTTCTGGTGGGAGTATTTCCACCGGCTGCTCGGGCGCGCGATCGGCGCGGTCTTCCTGCTGCCGCTGGTCTGGTTCATCGCCCGCCGCAGGATCCCAACGGGGTTCGCGCCTAGCCTGATTGGCATCTTCGCGCTCGGCGCGCTACAGGGCGCGATGGGTTGGTACATGGTGCAAAGCGGGCTCGTCGACGATCCGCGCGTCTCGCACTTCCGCCTGACCGCGCACCTGGGGCTCGCCTTCGTCATCTTCGCGGCGATGTTCTGGGTCGCGTTGTCGCTGCTGCGCGTGACGCCCGCGACCGACCGGGCGCGCACCGCGCCGCTCCGGCGCTTCGCGTACGCGTTGACGGTCCTGGTCTTCGTCATGGTGCTCACCGGCGGTCTGGTCGCGGGGATCCGCGCCGGCTTCGCCTACAACACTTTCCCGCTGATGAACGGCGCGGTGGTGCCCCCGGAGATCATGCTGATCGACCCCTGGTATCTGAATTTCTTCAACAACATGGCGACGGTTCAGTTCGATCACCGGGCAATCGCATGGGCGCTCGCCCTGCTCGTTCCCCTGTTCTGGTGGCGCGTGCGAACGACGCCGGACGTGCCGGCTCCTGCGCGTAGCGGCGCGCACCTCCTGCTCGCGCTGCTCGCGCTGCAGGTGACGCTCGGGATCTGCACGTTGCTTCTCGTCGTGCCGCTGCCGCTCGCCGCCGCGCATCAGGCCGGCGCGATCCTGCTTTTCGCCGCGTCGCTCAACGTCGCGCACGCGCTGCGCTGACGCGACTCCTCCCTGCATCGCTCCACCGCCGCGGATGCTACGCGCGGCGTATCGCTTGACGCGCATCAAGGCGGCGCCGCGCGCCGCGGCGAACAATGCGGCGCAGCATCCCCGATTTGGAACGCTCCGACGCGATGGCCGATACGATCGAACTCGATGTGCGCGGGCTCGAGCCTCCCGAGCCGCTGGTGCGGATAGTCGCGGCGCTCGACACGCTGCGCGCCGGCGATTCGGTGCGGGTCAAGATCGATCGCCAGCCCCTGCCGCTGTACCGCATGCTCGAGCGTAACGGGTACGTTTACGAAGAGCGCGCGGGCCGCGACTCGGTGTTCGAGATCACGATCCGCCTGCGCGGGGGCGCATGAGCGCGGCGAGTGAAGTTAAGGCGATGCGAAGCGATCTGCGTCGCGCGATTGCGAAGGAGGCCGACGCGCGTTGGTGCGACGTGCGAGGCGGGCCCAAGGAGGCCGAGGCATGAGCGCGGCGAGCGAAGTTAAGGCAATGCGGAGCGATCTGCGCCGCGCGATTGCGGAGGAGGCCAACGCGACGCGGTGCGGCGTGCGAGGCGAGCCCAGGGAGACCGAGGCATGATCGACGTCGGTGCCGCGGCGCTGCCGATCGAGATGGCGGAGTTGACCGGATTCATGACGACGCTCGGGGAGCGGGTGGCGCGACTCGACGCACGCGCCGACCGGCCGCGCCCTGTGCTGCTGCCGGCGTACGGCGGCGTGCGCCGGGTGCCCAACCTCACCGCGTTGCTCGCGCTGCTGCTGCGCCGCTACGGCGTTCCGGTATTGCTGCACGGGCCTGCCGACGCGGGCGGCGAGTTCGGTCGTGTCACGACCGCCGAGGTCCTGTGGGAGTTGGGCGTCGAACCCGCAGCTTCGATCGCGGAAGCGCAGCAACGACTCGCGCACGAAGGGATCGTGTACGCGCCGATTTCGCTCCTCGCGCCGGGGCTTACCGAGTTGCTCGCGTCGCGGCGGCAGATGGGTTTGCGCGGCGACCTGCATACCGTTGTCAACCTGATCGACCCGTTCGGCGGCGCCGGCTTTCGCGTCGTCAGCGTTTTGCTCGAGGGCGATTTACCGCGGATGCGCGGGTTCCTGGCCGCGACCCGGGCCGATGCGCTGCTCCTGCGCGGCACCGAGGGCGAGCCGTTCGCCCATCCGCGCCGGCAACCGCGGCTCGAATGCTTCACGGCGGGCG
>JBGPYP010000390.1:0-2345 GCA_041493285.1 Casimicrobiaceae bacterium | reverse complement strand
TGTTTGCCGACGAGGTCCTCGCCGGTGTCGCGCAACAACGTCATGCATCCATAAGGCGTGCACGGGCGCAGCAACGGGCGCTTCAGTACCAGGCGGCCGATGTTGTACGGATGCAGGCCGTCGACGTCCTTGGCCGGATCGACCCGCTCGGTCACCGTATCCGGATCGATCTCTCTCGGCAGCGGCAACTGCACCAGGATGCCGTGCACGGCCGGATCGGCGTTGAGGCGATCGATAAGCGCGAGCAGCGCGTCCTGCGACGTCGTCGCCGGCAGGTCGTGCGAGAACGAGACCATCCCCGCCGCGTCGGTCATCTTGCGCTTGTTGCGCACGTAGACCTGCGACGCCGGATTCTCGCCGACGAGCACGACCGCGAGTCCCGGCCGCGGCTTGCCGGCCGCGACGCGCTCGGCGACTTTGGCCGCGACCTCTGCGGTCAGCCGCTCGGCGCGGGCCTTGCCGTCGATGATGCGCGCGGTCATGCGGTCTCCGGTGCGTCGAAAAAGCGCGCAATTCACTCGCGCAGTTTACTTGCTCAGTTTACTTGATCTGGATTTGCGGCCAGCCTTTCTCGCGCGCGAGCGCCGCGAGCGGCGGATCGGCGTTGACCGCCACCGGATGCGTGACGTGCAAAAGCAGCGGCAGGTCGTTGACCGAGTCGCTGTAGAACCAGCTCTCGCGAAAGGCATCGAGCGCCATCCCGCGCTCGCCGAGCCAGGCCTCGAGCCGCGTCACCTTGCCCTCGCGCATGTTGGGCGTGCCGGCGACCCTGCCCGTGTAGCGCCCTTCCTTCATCTCGGGCTCGGTCGCGATCAAATTGTCGAAGCCCAACTCGCGCGCGATCGGTCCGACGATGAAGCGGCCGGTCGCGGTGGTCATGACCGACAGATGCCCGGCCGCGCGATGTTTGGCGAGCAGCGCGCGCGCCGCTGCGGAAATCGCCGGCCGGATCTTGCGCACCAGGTATTTCGCGTGCCACCTCGCCAGCACTGCCGGATCCCGCCCGACCAGCGTCGACAGGTAGAAATGCGTGAACTCGACGGAAGTGGCCTCGCCGGCCCGATAGCGGGCGACCAGATCGTGGTTCGCGCGCTCGAATTCGGCTCGGTCGAGGGCGCCCTCCTCGATCAGAAACTCGACCCATGCCTCGTCGCTGTCGAGCGTCAGCAGCGTGTGGTCGAGGTCGAACAGCGCCAGCACGTCGGCGGTCATGGCCGGTCGGATAGAATGGTTCGATGGAGAGAAACTGGATCGCTCCGCCGGCTGCGGCCGCCAGAATTGCCGAGCGGCTCGTCCGCGTACTCGCTGCGCCGACGCGCTCGTATCGACCGTTTATCGTCGACGGTCATATCGCCGGCTGGATCACGGCCGAACGCGTGCAACGACTCGTGCGCTGGCCCGACGTGTTTCGACGGAGCGAGCGCGGGGTCGAATTGACGCCGAAGCTCGACACGCCGGAAGCACGCACCGCGGCGCTCGCCGCAGTCGCGCGTACGCTTTCGGCCGAAGGCGGGCTGACCGCGTGGCGCGACGAGCGCTACGCGGTCGCCGCCGACCCAGACGGGACGGCGCTGTTCGAGCTCGAGCGCGCCGCGGGGCGCTATTTCGGCATCCATACGTTTGCCGCACACGCGAACGGACTGGTCGGCGACGACGATCGCTGGCGGATGTGGCTCGCGCGCCGCAGCCCGACCAAGGCGATCGATCCGGGTTTGCTCGATAACCTCGTCGGCGGCGGGATCGCCGCCGGCTCCGACGCCGCCGCGACGCTGGTCAAGGAAGCGTGGGAGGAAGCGGGAATCACCGAAGAGCTTGCGCAGCGCGTGCAACGTGTGGGGTCGGTTGATCTTTGCCGCGACCAGCCCGACGGCCTGCAGCGCGAAACGATCCACGTGCACGACCTATGGCTGCCCGCGGACTTCGTGCCGGCGAATCAGGACGGCGAGGTCGTTGAGCATCGCCTCTGCCCGCCGGACGGCGTACTGTCGGTCCTCGCGAGCGACGACATCACCGCTGACGCGACCCTGGTCATCGTCGACTTCCTGCTGCGGCACGGGCACATCGCGTCGGGCGACCCGGCGTTCGCCGCGTTGGATGCGTTGCGCCACGCGCCTGCGTCCGCGCCGTGGCCCAGGAGCCTGTCGGGCTTGCTGTCGCGTATGCGACGCAGGCGCTTTGGGAGGCAGTCCTAGGCGCCGGCCGCGCCGCAGTGCCAGTCCACTGCCAGCGGCCGGCAACAACGGAATGCCCCCAAAGCGCCCCCGTCCCTTCGGGTTGCGGCCAAACGGCGCGCCTGCGGCGTTGCTCGGCTTGCGAATAGGCCGAGCTATTCGCTGCGCCGAGCG
>JBGPYP010000278.1:0-3697 GCA_041493285.1 Casimicrobiaceae bacterium | reverse complement strand
GTCACCGGCACCGTGCTGTTCATGCCCCATTCGCGTTCCGGCTTCGTGTCGCGCGAGGTCGAGCAGTACGACTCGTTCGGCCGGCGCCGCGTCATGCCCGTCCGGACCTACATGGAACGCAAGGGGTTCATCCTCCGCCCGAAATTCGTCTTCATCGACGGCCGGACCGGCGCGACGATGTACTCGGAGAGTTACCGGGAAGAGATCCTGTATAACGCGCAACAGAATACGCCGGCGCTGTCGTCGTATTTCGAGCTCATGGACCGGCTTGTCCCCAACTTCCTCAGCGCGCTCAGCAGTCAGAAGATCCGCGGCACCCGCGTCCTGTTGAAGTAGCGCGGCCATTCGCCATGCGAGCTCATCCCCGCGGGCTGCTCGTTCTCTTGGCGTTCGCCGCGTTGATGACGCTGGGCTTGCAGCTCCGGTGGGGGATCCCAGCCGCCATTGCAATCGGTGTCGTCGACTGGCTCTCGCTGGGGGGCCTGTTGAGTCCTCGCCGCCGCTAACCGATCTTCGTCACGGAAACAGCGTGTGAGGCGAGTTTTGCCTCGCGCGTCACTGTAAGTCCTTCATCCTCAATCGCGCGTGATTCGATTCGCGATGTAGTGCAGACCTACCCCCTTGCGGCCGGGGATCGCGCGTGCCACCATCGCCGCCGTCATGTTCCTGCGTCCGCATCATCGGGACAAAGACGGTAAGCGACATACCTATTGGTCGCTCGTCGAAACGGTGCGCACGGCGGATGGCCCGCGCCAACGGACGCTCTGTCATCTCGGCGAGCTGAATGATTCGGCACAGGCGCGGTGGTTGAAAACGATCGAGGTGTTCAACGAGGCCGGCGAACGGCACCAGTTGAAATTGTTTCCGTCGGACGTCGCGCCGCCGCCGGACGATGCCGAGGTGGCGCAGGTGCTGATCCAACGCGTGCGGCTGGAACGCCCGCGACAGCTGGGGCCCGCGCTGCTCGGCCTGGCCCTCTGGCGCCAGCTGCAGTTGGATGCGTTTTTTGCCGCGCGCGTGGATGACGCCGAGGCGGAGGTGCCGTGGTCGCGCGTCGCCGCGATCCTCGCGATCAATCGGCTGTGCGCACCGGGCAGCGAGCTGGCGATTGAAGAGCGCTGGTATCCGACGACGGCGCTGGACGATCTGCTGCACATTCCCGACGGCACGATCAACGACAGCCGGCTCTATCGCGCGCTCGATCACGTGCTGCCGCACAAGACCGCGCTCGAGCGCCATCTCACCGCGCGCTACGGCGAGCTGTTTGCGGCGGAGTTCGACGTCTTGCTGTACGACCTCACGAGCAGTTATGTCGAAGGTGCCGCGCCGAAGAATCCGATGATGCGTCGCGGGTATAGTCGCGATCATCGGCCCGATTGCTTGCAGGTCGTCTTGGCGGTCATCGTCAATGTCGACGGCTTCCCCCTGAGCTATGAAACGTTTGACGGCAACCGCGCCGATGTGTCCTCGCTCGAAACGGTGATGCGGATGGTGGAGCGCAAGTACGGGCAGGCGCGGCGCGTGTGGGTCTTTGACCGCGGCATTGTCAGCGACGCGAATCTCGCGGCCATTCGGCGCCGGGGTGGCCAGTATCTCGTGGGGACTCGGCGGACGACCTTGCGGCACGTGGAGCGCGCGCTGCTGGACGGCACCTGGACGCAGGTCCGCGACGAGGTCGAAGCGCAACTCGTGCCCATCCCGGGCGGCACCGAAACGTACGTGCTCTGTCGATCGACCGCGCGGCGCGAGAAGGAGCTCGCCATTCGGCGCCGCTTCTCGACCCGTCTCGAAGACTGCTTGCGCACGCTGGAGAAACGGGTCGCCGCGGGTCGGCTGAAAGACCGCGCGAAGATCGAGCGCGCGCTGGGGCGACTGCAAGCGTCGTACGCCAGCGTCGCCGATCTGTATGAGATGGCCGTGCGCGACGAGGACGGCCAGCTGCGACTCCATTGGCAGTTGATCGAAGATCGGCGCGCCTGGCGCGACGCGCGCGAAGGCGCCTACTTGTTGCGCACCAATCTCGTGGGCCAGACGGTCGAGGAGCTCTGGACGAAATACATTCAGTTGACGGAAGCCGAGGCCGCGTTCCGCGCCTTGAAAAGTGAGCTGGCCGTCCGTCCGGTGTTCCATCAGCTTGAGCGGCGCGTGAAGGCGCATCTCCTCGTCGCGTTTCTCGGGTACGCGCTCTGGGTGACGTTGAAACATCTGCTGCGCCGCCGCGGCACGAGCCTGACGCCGGCGCAAGCCTTGGCGCAACTCGCCACGCTGCAGAGCGCCGACATCGTCTTGCCGACGACCGACGGCCGAGAGATCCGACTCCGGCGGGTGGCGACGCCCACGCCCGATCAGCAGCGCCTCCTCGACCAACTCAACATCACCATCCCGGCCTACCTCGAATGGAATGCCGAATGTAGTGCAGACTTTGTGACCGCGTGAGCGGTTTTCTTAGACTTTCTCGCCGTGTCGCCGTTTCCGTGACGAACTTGGGTTAGCGCGGCGCGGGACGCGTCAGCCTCACAAGCGCCGACGACGCCTCGGGCACCCGCATCGCGAACGTCATCGCGAAGAAGACCGCGCCGTAGGGACCGAGCACGAGGATTCCCGTCACGATCGGATGCAGCGCGGGCAGCGCCAGCTTCACCGCCCATGCGGCCATGGCCGCGACCGTCGCGGAGCCCCATAGCTTGGCGAGATACGCCGCGGGCAGTCCCGTCCGGCCGATGCGTGCGTTCAACGTCGCGCGCAGCAGCAGCATCTCGACCCAGCCGGCTATCCCGGCCGATGCGGTCAGGCCGGCGGCGCCCCACGCCGGTGGCACCCCGAGCAGCCGCGGCAGCGGAATCGCGAACAGGTAGCCGAGCACCGTCGTCAGCACGACGCGGATGATCGCGTATCGCATCGGCGTGCGCGTGTCGCGGAGCGCGTAGTACGTCGACGAGTAGAGCCGTCCGAGCGTGGATGCGAGCAGGCCGACGGCCGACCCCGCGAGAATGCCCCACACATAGACGGCGTCTTCGTGCCGGAAGCGGCCGGTTTGCAGCAGTGCCGCCGCGACAATGTCACCCAGGGCGAGAAACGCCACCGCCGAGGGGATGACGAAGTACGCGATCCGCCGCAGGCCGCTGTCGAGCCGCAGGCGCAGCACGTCGGCGCCCTCCGCGTCGGCAGTCACTCCGGACATCGCCGGCAGTTCGGCGGCGGCAACCGACATCGCGAACAGGCTGACCGGAAGCGTGTAAAGTACTTGCGCATTGGTCAGCCCCGCCACCGCCCCGGTCGGCAGCAGGCTGGCCAGGAGCGTATCGATGTACGCGCTCACCTGGACGACGCCGCGGCTGAAGAACGCCGGCACGAAATTGCGGACGACAGCTCGCACGTCAGCCCCCCACCACAGGGCAAACCGGAGATCCGGCGCGACACGCAGCACGACGGGGATCTGAATCCCGAATTGCAGCGCGCTGCCGACCACCGAGCCCCACGCCAGGATGGCGACCAGCCGCGGAAGCGCAGTGCCGGCACCGAACCAGAGCAGCGCGACGATCATCGACGCGCTCCAGATCGCGGGCGCCGCGTAGGAAAGCAAGAATCGATGATGGCTGTTCAGGATGCCAAGGCACCACGCCGACATCACCAGAAGGCCGGCGCCGGGAAACAGGATGCGGACGACGGTGACGGTCAGCTCGCGCTTGGCGCCGGT
>JBGPYP010000158.1:0-5996 GCA_041493285.1 Casimicrobiaceae bacterium | reverse complement strand
CGTAAGGGTGCAGGCGTTGTCGCCGACGAACCCGTGCGCGGTTAGCGCGAACCGCGCTATCCTTGACCCCCGGAGAAGCGCACATGACCGAAACGACCTCGTCCTCGACCGCAGGACAGACCGCAGTGCTCGGCGGCGGCTGCTTCTGGTGCCTCGAAGCGGTATTCGACCGTTTGCGCGGCGTGAATGCGGTCCAGTCGGGCTACGCGGGCGGACAGACTGCCAATCCGAGCTACGAGGACGTGTGCTCCGGGCGCAGCGGCCACGCCGAGGTCGTGCGCGTGAGCTTCGATCCCGCGGTGCTGTCGTTCCGCGACCTACTCAAGGTTTTCTTCGCCATTCACGATCCGACGACGAAGGACCGCCAGGGCAACGACGTCGGCACGCAGTACCGCTCGGTGATCTTCTGCCAGAACTCCGAGCAGCGCTCCGATGCGAGAGGCGTGATCGCGGAGCTCGCGCACTCGAACCTGTGGGACGATCCGATCGTGACCGAGGTCGCCGACGCGGCGCCGTACTACCCGGCCGAGAGTCATCACCAGGAATACTTCGAGCGCAACCGCGGGCAATCCTACTGCCAGTTCGTCGTCGCGCCCAAAGTGGCGAAATTCCGCAAGGAATTCGTCGACCGGCTCAAAGCCTAGCGCCGCCGGGCGAAGAAGCCGCCGCCAGCGAGCGCACCGCCGACAAGCCAGAAGACGGGCCCGATCCCGACTGACGAGCCGATCGCACCGAACAGTAGCGGCACCGCGAAGGTCGATGCGTTGATGATCGACATCCGTACGCCTACCGCCTCGCCCATGCGGCCCGCCGGCGCGATGCTGTGCAAGAGCGACATCACCATCGGCTGCCCGCTGCCCAGCGCGAGCCCCAGCAGGAACGACAGCGCGACCAACGGGCCCACGCTCACGACAAACGGGAACAGCGCATAGGCGCCGCCGGCCACGAACAGCGCCGCGGTCAGCACTTCGAGCTCCGAGAATCTCCGCGCGATCCAGGGCGTCGCCAGCCGTACGACGAACGTCGCCGCCGCGAACGCCGCCAGGATGATCCCGATCAGCGACGCCGACAGACCGAGCCTCGCGCCGTAGATCGGGATGAAAAACGAGTGCAGGTCCCACGCCATCGACAACAGCGCATTGACGATGAACACGCGCCGCAAGTGCCGGTTGCGGAAGAGCGCCGCCACGCCGCCCGGCGTCGCCTGCGCCTGCGCCGCGTGCGGACGCGGCAACGCCAGCCCGCCCCGGCCGAGCACCACCGCCGGCACCAGCGGCAGTAACGCGAGCGTGAGGAAGGTCGTACCGAAGCTCGCCTGATCGATCAGGAGACCGGCGACGAGCGGCCCGGCAAACCCGGAGACGGAGTAGCCGAGCGCGAGCAGGCTGAAATTCTTCGCGCGGTCGCCGGGCGGGCCGAGCGCACCGGTCACGTTTTGCGCCGCGACCTGGAAGAGCATGAACGAGAAGCCGATCAGCGCCGTGGTGACGAACAGCGCGGTGAGCCCGGGGAATAGCCACGGCAGGGCTGCGCCGACCGCGATTCCGCACGACCCTACCACCATCGGCCGGCGCACGCCGATACGGTCGGACAGCCTGCCCGCGCCGATCGCAAACCACATCGGCAGGAACGAGTAGAGCCCCAGCAGCGAACCGACGACGAATGGCGATGCGTCCTGCGAGAGCGCGTACAGCGAAACGGTGATGCGGCTTCCCGCAAGAACGGTATGGTTGAGGACGCCAAGCACGATCAGCGCCGGCAGCGTGCGCGAGCCCCGCTCGCCGGGGTCGCTCACGGCGCGAGGCGCTCGACCCGCCAAAGCGCGCCGTCGCGCCGGTAGCGCAGGCGATCGTGCAGCCGCGACGCGCGGCCCTGCCAGAACTCGATCGCCGTCGGCGCGACGCGATAGCCGCCCCAATGCGGCGGCCGCGGCACGCGCTCGCCCT
The DNA here is from genome assembly GCA_041493285.1 of Casimicrobiaceae bacterium. Classification (GTDB taxonomy): domain Bacteria; phylum Pseudomonadota; class Gammaproteobacteria; order Burkholderiales; family Casimicrobiaceae; genus PALSA-1003. Next base: position 4,050 of record JBGPYP010000158.1, on the reverse strand, counting down.
CCGGCGCGAAGCGCTCTCGCGCCGCGGCGACCTCGCGTTCGAGCCATTCGCGACCCGGAATTACACGGCTTTGCGGCGAAGCCCACGCGCCAAGGCGCGCGAGGTGCGGACGCGAGGTGAAATAGACGTCCGACTCCTCCGGAGCCACCTTCGTCGCCGTGCCGTCGATGCGCACCTGGCGCTCCAGCTCGACCCAATGAAAGAGTAGCGCCGCGGCCGGGCGAGCGGCCAGCTCCGCGCCCTTGCGACTCTCGTAGTTGGTGAAGAAGACGAAGCCGGCGGCGTCGACACCCTTGAGCAGCACGATGCGCGCGGCCGGCATGCCGTCCGCGCCAGCGGTCGCCAGCGTCATCGCGGTCGGCTCGGGAAGCTCGGCCGCAACGGCTTCCTGCAGCCAGCGCTGAAACTGGCGCAGCGGGTCGGGATCGACGTCGGTTTCAGACAGGGAGGCGAGGTGATACTCGCGGCGCAGGTCGGCGATGTTCAAGGCGGCGGTCATGCGGGTGCGGCGCCGCCATTATCGGCGATTTCAGCGCACGCGTCGAAGGCGCGCCGGCGCGAGGGCGCGACGCGGGCCCGCGTCGCGTCGCTTCAGAGCGGGGCGCAGAAAGCGACGCCCTCGAGCAACCAGCCCTGGGTCTGCATGGCGTCGATCACCGGCCAGCTGGTCGTGTAGCGGTGATTCGGCTCGCCGCCCATGCCGTTGTTGTAGAGTCGGAACACCGGACGGGTCGAGGCCGGGCATTGCGCGACGTTCGCGGCGATGTAGAACGCATTGGCCTCGAAGGTCCAGCCCGCGAGCTGCTTCACCGCGGCGCATTCGAAATCGAACCCCGTGTAGAAATGCGAATTGACACCGAGTCCCGGCGTACCGAAGAAGCGGCAGACGGTCGACAACCCGGAGCCGGCCGCCGAATACGCCGGGAACGATTCGCCCGTGCGCTTCCATCCCGCGATCGGCGTGCCGGAGTCGAGCGCGGCCGCCTCGCTGGTGAAGCCCGTCATGAAGTAGTGATCGAGCGAGGCGGCGTAATACTCGACGATGTCGGCGTCGGCGCGCGGCGGCTCGGTCACGCCCACCTGGAAGGTGACGCTCTGCGTCTGGCCTGCGAACACGACCTCGAAGCGCCACGCGCCGGCCGCGGCAGTCATCGGCAGCGTCACCCACCACTGCCAGAAGGAGGCGGCGTAGTAGTCGGCGTCGCTCGGGATCGTCGTCTTCGTGAACAGCGTGCCGTCGGGCGCATAGACGTTGAACACGGACGCGTCGAAGCGCTGCTGGTCGGTCAGGAACGCGGTGAGAAACACCGTCTGGCCCGGCTGAAAGTACGCGCTGCGATGCTCCACCTCGGGTGTCGGGCACGACGTGAAGTCAACCGGGGCGTCGCCGGTCATCACCAGGTCGATCGCGGGCTCGTTGTAGGGCCGCTGCTGTGCCCACCACGATTCGAAGTTGAAGTTGTTGCAGGTGCCCGCGAACGGGTCGATCAGTTGGCCGCTGCTGTCGTACAGCTCGAAATGCAGGTGCGGCCCGGTCGAGTCGCCGGAGCTCCCCATCACGCCCAGGAACTCGCCCGCCAGCACCCACTCGCCCAACTCCTTGTTCGTCAGCGATCCCGCCTTGAGGTGGCCGTACCAGGCCAGGGACCCGTCGGCATGACGCACGTAGACCGCGTTCCAGGAGTTGCTGTTGAGCGTGCAGCTGCGATCGAACTGGCCGTCCTCCTTCATCACGACGATGCCCGGCGCGGCGGCGACGACGATCGCTTCATCGTTGTCCATCTTCCGCCACGCGAACGGGAACGCGGTGATGTCGGTGCCCTGATGGTTGTAGCCGTTGTCCTGGTCGTAGGTGCGCGCCCCACAGTTGTAGTCCAGCAGCTGGTTCGGGTAGCCGGGATCGTGATCGACGTAGTTGGTGATCGTGCGGGCGTTCTGCTCCGGATGTCCCGGCACGAGCTGCAGCGGCCATTGCAACGGAAAAAGCAACCCGGCCTTGGGCAAAACCGCGGGCAGGCGGCCCGCGCGCTGCAACGCCTCGACGTTGGCGGCGAGCGCGGCCTTGATCCGCGCGTGCTCGGCCGGTGTGACCTCGTCGCGCGGGAGCGGCACCGCGCCGCCGCGCACCATATTCGGCAGCGCAGCCCACGTCTCTCGCGGCGGCAGGCCGACCGCGATCGCCATCGTGAGCAATACCGCGCTGACGAGCACGCTGGCCTTTACAGTACTCATCGGGCTCTTCCCTTCTTGGCATTCCGCGCACGGCGCTTCGGCCCGTTTGCGGAAGGGGCGTAGCGTGTTTGCGCGCGGCGCCGGTTTTGGAAACGACCGCGCACCCTGAAAACTGCGCCGGCATGATCGAAAGGCCTTACGAGACAGATCCTTTCAGCCGCGCCGGCGCCGGCACGGATCTCCGAGCAACCGCTATGCCACGCGCTTTTTCTCACGCATACAGAGACTTGCGCCGGAAATCGGCCGACGAACGGCGACGCGTCGGTAATTCTTGCCGCCCAGGGCGGCCAGACTGTAATTCGTTCCCGGCGCGATCAGCGTGGCAGTCCGACAGAGCCCATCGAAATGGGATTCCATCAAAGTACGACTAACAGCGCGGTGCCGATACTCATGGCTTGTTCCTTCGTTGGTCCACATCGTCGCATCTGGCGGCGCCTTGACCGGGCAATCCAGGTGCAGCGTAAAGACCATGGCACGGAGGGTCTGTGCGCCAGCGTACTGAAGCGAGCAACGCGAGTGCTCGCGCGAAGGCAGCCATCAGTCGTACGGCCGCGAACTGAACACTCCCTCCGCGCGAGATACGCCTACGGGCCCCAGGCGCGCAAAAGAAATGCGGCGGGCGTGCGCGCGGTGTCTAGTAGACCCGGCGCAGTCGGTAGCCCTGTCCACGCAGCTGCGCGAGCAGCCCCTTGGCGCCATAGAGGTGCAGCGCGCCGACGGCGACGAATACCCCGCCGCGTTTGAGCGGGAGGAACAGCCGATAAGCCATCAGCACGCTCCGACCCTCGACGAGCGCACGCGTGAGCGTGGCGTAATGGCGCGCGAGCTCGGGATCGCCGCCGGCAACCGCGCGGTTGATGCGCGCCAGTGCCACGAGGTCGCGCGCGCGCCAGGCCTGGATCGTCGGCTCGACCGTGGCCTCGAGTTCGGCGCGATGGCCAAGCGCATGCCGCAGCAGCGCGAGCTGCGTGTCGAGCGGGATGGCGTCGAGAGCGGCGACCTGCTCCTCGAGGCTTTCCAGGCCGATCATCGTCATGCGCCGCTCTCGCGCAGCGACGAAAAGCGTGCGATCGAGCGTCGGTGCGCTGCCGGCGTCGCGTACCTGCGCGACGCGCAGGTACGCCGCCCAGGGTTTGGTCCGCGCCAACGCCTCCTCGGGCGGCGCCGCGACGCCGAGAGTCTCGCGCAACTGGGCGTAGGTTTCGTCGCCGACGAGCGGCGCGAGGCGCCGGCCGTCGTCGAACTGCATCGCCTCGAAGAAGTCCGCCTCCTCGAACTCGGACAGGTAGATCTCCATCGCGAAAGTTCTTGCGCGCGCGAACGCGAGCGCCACCGGAGCCGGCAGCGCCGTGACACGCGGATCGTTCGAGTGCAGCGTCCCGAACACCCACGACGGCAGTGCACCCGGCCGCTCAACCTCCCATAGCAATCCATGGTCGAATGGATCGGCCAGCGCGTTCGACGCCGCCAACGCGACCGCCGCCAGACCCGCCGCGCGCCGCAGCGCGGTGCAAAGCGTGGTGCGGATCACGGCGCGGGAGCTCCGGCGCGATCGGAGGTTAGGGAACCTCTGAACAGGCCCCGCGCGGCCGCGACGGACACTTTCCGGGATGAGATGCGCGAAGCGACGCGAAGCCCATGGCAGGCCCCATGAGCGAGCGGCGCGACAAAGCAGATCGCCCGGAAAGCCCCGTCCCTTCGGGTTTCGGCGCAATGGCCTCATCCGCGTTGTTGCGCGGCTTGCGAATAGGACGAGCTATTCGCTGCGCCGCGACGCCTAGCATCTGAAGCCATTGCGCCAGAAACGCGGCTCATGTG
>JBGPYP010000329.1:0-2974 GCA_041493285.1 Casimicrobiaceae bacterium | reverse complement strand
TCTCGGCCAAGGTCTTACGCATTATCCTTTCACAAGCGGTTACGCCGTCGCTGCGGCGCGCAGCCTCTCAACGCCGGCTTATGGTTAATCGGATGCGGCATGCGTGCACTCGCGCCGCGCGGCCGTGAGCGTTCGAGTGCGTGCGATTGCGTTAACGCTTCGTCCACGCAAACTCGCAAGTTTTCCGGTTCGACGAGGTGGTTAAATTGTACCGTAGGTAGTTGAATTGTACCGTCGTGGTCCGCCGGTTGGTTTCGTCCGGCACTGCACATTGGACCACGCGCAATCATGCCCCAGGCGACGCAAGCTGCGCTCGACGCGCGAGTCGAACTCGATGAAGCGTTGCCGGTTAGAGTTCGTCGCGTCCCCGTCGCCGCGCGAAACGACGTCCGGCTCGCCATCCACGAAGGCTTGGACGAGGTCGAGCAGGAATGGCGCGCGTTCGAGCAGATCGCCGATTGCACCGTGTTTCAGAGCTTCGATTGGGTTGCGACCTGGCAGCGAAACATCGGCTCCCGCACCGGCGTCACGCCGGTCATCGTCACCGGTCGCGATATCCTTGGACAACTGCTGTTCCTGTTACCGCTCGCCATCAAGACCACGGGCATTGTTCGCCGGCTGACCTGGCTCGGCGCGGACTTGAGCGACTACAACACGCCCATGCTCGCGATGGATTTTCCGCGCGCGGTGGGTCCGGCGCGCTTCATGCAGCTTTGGCATGAGATCGCGCTGCGATTGCAAACGCATCCGCGGCTGCAGTACGACCTTGTCGATCTCGAGAAAATGCCGGACACGGTCGGAGCCCAGCCCAATCCGTTGCTTCGCCTTGCCGTCATCCGCAATCCCAACGGCGCCTATCTGGCGCATCTAAGCGGCGACTGGGACGCGTTCTATGCCGCCAAGCGCTCCGGCTCGACCCGCAAGCGCGATCGATACCGCCGCAAGCGTCTCGCCGACCATGGTCAGGTCCAGGTGCAGAACCCGGAGGCTGCCGTCGACGTGGTCCACGCGGTCGACGCGCTGATGGAGCAGAAGGCGCGCTCGTTCAGCCGCATGGGCGTCGCCGACGTGTTCGCGCCGCCGGGACGCCGGGAGTTCTTTCGCGTGCTTGCGACCGATCCGAGGTCGCGTCATCTGGTGCACGTCAGCCATCTCGACGTCGATGCGGCGATCATGGCGGTCAATTTCGGACTGGCGTTCCGCGGCCGCTACTATCATCTGCTGGCAAGCCACGACGACGGCGAACTGTCGCGCTTTGGCGCTGGCACGGTCCATTTGCAGGATCTGCTGCGGCGCGCCAACGAACTTGGATTCCGCGAGTTCGATTTCACCATCGGCGACGAGCCCTACAAGCGGGAATGGTGCGACACCGAAATCGCGTTGTTCGATCACGTCGCGTCGGTGACGCTGCGCGGCTGGCCGGTGGCGATGCGCTTGCTTGCGGTGCGTCGTCTCAAGCGCTGGATCAAGCAGACGCCGGTGCTATGGAACGCGGCTTATAAGCTGCGCACGCTGGTCGGCCCGCTGATGACGCGGTTGCGTGGTTAGCTGGCGGTGGCCGGGCGCGGCCGCCAGACGAACAGGTGCAGGCCGAGCCGGCGCTTCGCCAGCACGAACAGCAACGACGATTCGAGCACGATCGCAGCCGACGTGGCGATCGCTACGCCGAGGCCGCCATATCGCGGGGCGAGTGCGAAGCATCCCGTGACGCTGACCGCGAAGGCCAGGGCATAGACCAGCGCGCAGATGCGCTGTTCGCCGAGCATGTTGAGCAGCCGCTCCGCCGGGCCGACGGCGGCCCGCGCCATGAGCCCGATCGCAAGGACGAACATGAAGGGATAGCCGGCGACGAAATTCGCGCCGAACAACCACAACAGCGGCTGGCCCAGCGCCAGCACCACCAGCGTCGCGCCGAGCGACGGCCAGAATGTCCAGCGCACCGCGTTGGCGACGAAGGCGGCCAGCCCATCGCGGTCGCCGGCGACATGATAGGCCGTGAAACGATGGGCGACGGCGGCGGACACCGAGAAGTGGATGAAACCCACCAGCATTAATGTCTTGGCCGCGGCGTAATAATGCGCCACCTCCTCGGGCGGCCGGAACTGCTGCAGCACCAGCACGTCGCTATACGCGAGCAGCGTGTAGAAGCTCCACACCAGGATGATCGGAAGCGTCGTCCAGAGCCAGCGTCCGACCTGGTATTTTGCCGGTCCCGCGGGCACGGTCCGTGCCAGCCGCCGGTCGAGCATGACAAGCTGCAACAGCGCCGTGCTCCAGATCGCGATGGCGAGCGCGATCATGGTGGTGGTCGCGTCGATCGGGAAGCCCGTGGCGTAGGCCGCCGCCATCAGCGCGAACAGCACCAGGGGGCGCAGCAGCGAATGCGGCGCGAGCGCCAATCCGATCCAGTTGTATGAGCGCGCCAGGCCGTCGCACATGATCGACAGCGTGTAGAACGGCAGCGAGATGCAGGCCAGATAGAACGGCAGCACGGCGTGCGGATCGAGCCACGGCCGCAGCGCATGGACCAGCGCGGCGCCGAGCAGCGCGAACGCGGTCGCCAGCGTGAACGCGATCCAGCGGCTGCCGATCAGAAAGCCGCGCAAGGTGTCGAAATCGTTGCGGTGGGTGTATTCCGGGATGAAGCGCTGCGCCGCGAGCGGCAGGCCGAGATGGACGGTGTCGCCGACCAGCAGCAGCCAGGTCCACACCGACACGTAGACGCCGAATTCGAAGCTGCCCATCCAGCGGGCGAGCACGATCTGGGAGAGGAAGACGACGCCCGCGCTGGCCACGCGGATGGCGAACGCCATTCCGGCCATGCGCTGGGTGGAGGCGTGCTCGCTCGCGAGCCAGGTTTGCACGCGCGCGACAAATCTCAAGCGCGGGCTTGGTCCTACAAAGTCTTCGGTATCGGTCAGGGCCATGGCGTAGCCATGGAGGCTCGCGAAGGCTTAATGAGTCGTAAAGGTTC
>JBGPYP010000405.1:0-2187 GCA_041493285.1 Casimicrobiaceae bacterium | reverse complement strand
GGAATCCCGCCAGCTCGACGACAAGGCGCCTCGCGCCGAACAACAACGCTTCGGCCTCCTCGACCGGCGCGGGCAATTCGAGCTGCCCGTGATAGCGCTCCGGCGGAACGAACGGCGGACGCGCCTCGGGCAATCGCCCCAACGCGCGATCGATTTCGTCGAGCAGCGCCTGGCCGAAGCGGCGGGCGACGCCATCCCGCGGCAGCGCGACCAACTCGCCGATGGCGCGCACGCCGATCGCGGAGAGCGTATCCAGCGCTTCCTGCGCGTGCGCGAGCAACGCGACCGGCAACGGCGCGAGCGCGCGCTCGACCTTGGCGGGCTCCTCGACCGTGCACTCGCGTCCGGCCCGCGCGAGTAGGCTCGCCGCGCCGGCGGTCGGCGCGACGGCGATCGCGCCTGGGAAACCGATCTCGGCGAGACCCGCGCCGATCCGCTCGAGCAGCCGCTCGAGGCCGCCGAAATAGCCGAGCGCGCCGGCGACTTCCAGCAGCACGCAACCCGGCGGCTCGATGCTGGCCGTCGGCGTCCATTGCCCCGCCCAAAGCGCAATGCTCTTGAGCGCCGCGGCTTCGGCGCGCTCGTCGCGCAGATGGATGACGAGTTCCGGATCGAGCGCCAGCGCGGCGGCGATCGACAGCCCCGGAACGATGCCGCGCTTTCTCGCCGCGGCGTCGGCGACGATCACGTCGGGGCGGTGGCTCACGCTGCTGACGACGGCCGGCGATCCGCGCGCGTTAGCCCGCGCGAAAATGGCCAGCGGCAGATCGAGAAAGTGCAGGCAGATCCAAAGCATGGGGTGGTCGTCATTCCCGCGACAGTTATTCGTAGCCCGGGGTGAGCGCGCAGCGCGAACCCCGGGAACGACGCCTCTTCGGGCTGACCCCGGGTTTCGGCCTCGCCTCAACCCCGGCTACGCACTTCACTTGACCGTCCTCGCGGATCCGGGCCCGGCACCCGCCTCACTTCATCGGCCCGGGCGAGCGCGCGATTCCAGATCCGTGCGGTGGGAATGCCGACCGGATAGCGCCGATTGAAACTCGCCGGACGGCTCGCCGCAGGGCGATCCGGACGCAGCAGCGACCGTACGCTCTGCTGTGCCGGTCGATCATCCCTGGGGCCGGAGAACACTGCTGCCGCAACATCGAGCCGCAAAGGCGTGACGGTGACGCCGCCGCGGCGCTTGAACACGTCGAGCCGAAGCTCTCCTCCGGCCGGCGACAGTCCGATGCGCAACGGCGCGGGTGACGGCAACGCCGCATGCGCGCCACCGGCGAACAGGAAGGCGAGCATCGCGGTGTCCTGCGCCGCCACGGCCAGACGCCGCAGGCGTGCATCGTTGATCGACTGCGGCCAGAACAGCAGCGCGGCGGCGCTGTCGGCTCGCAACACCTGTTCCGCCGCCCACCAGCGGTCCTTCTCTTCACCAGCGTCGACGACGACGACCCGCGCGGGGTCGATGCCCGCTCCCGCGAATGCGGGTGCGTAGGGAAGATGCGGCGGAGCGACGAGCGCGATCCACGCTCCCGGGCGCGCAAGCCGCCCGAGCGCCGGCATGAGCAGGCGCAACTCGCCGATGCCCTCACTGTCGACCAGAAGTTCGGTCAGCGAACCCTGGGGCCAACCGCCTCCCGGCAACTCCCGGTCGAGGTCGGCAAAGCCGCTGGCGACGGCATGCTCGACACGCGCCTTGCCGTCACCGCGCCAGACGAACGGGTTGTGTAGCAATTCAGCGACGGCGGGCTTCATGAACCGCGAACCCAAGCCCACCCGGCAGCGAGCCGGGCGGGCTTCGGTCAGACAGGAAAAGGCACTTTATCGAACGATCGTTCGATAGTCAACATCCCCGCAATTATATACTTGACGTAGCATGAACGCCAAGTCAATATCTCGCGGACAGGCCGGTAACAGCGTCTCGGCCAGCTACTTGCTGGCCCGCTTCGCTGTCTTTTTCTTTGCCTTGGGTTTGTGCGGAGAGGGCGGCGTGTTCAGCATTCGCCGCACTACCGTCTCGAACGATGGCAGAGCTACTTCACGCTTCGCTTTCGCAACCATGGTTTCAGTCTAGGCCATGGGCGAGCGCAAATCAATTCGACCAATCAAGATTTCTTCCGCGATGGTTTCTGCGGGAGTCCGAGTGCTTCGCGAATCTGGTTTCTTAGATCGCGAATCGTCGGCGGACGCTTT
>JBGPYP010000231.1:0-4248 GCA_041493285.1 Casimicrobiaceae bacterium | reverse complement strand
TAGGCGGATGTCTACGCCGTGCAAGGCTACGATTCGGCACAGCTGCTTGGCATCGGGTTAAGGGCCGTCGATGGCGATATTGCCAAGCGCCCACAGCTGATCAAGGCGATGGCCGCGGCGGAGATCGACAGCCCGCGCGGCACGATCACGCTCTCGCCGTCGCACAACGTCGTGCAGGATTTCTACCTGCGCCGCGTCGAGAACGGCGAGAACAATTCGATCGGCCTGGCAGCGAAGGCGTTGGCCGATCCAGCGCGCGGCTGCACGATGGGTTAGTACGTCACGAAAAACGTGACGTACTAACACGCCGCGATGAACCCGGCGCTGCCGCGCCGGTTAACGCGGCGTTTCTTTGTCGAGAGCGTTGGCACGTGCACGCGTTGAGGCCGGGGCTACCGCGCCGGTTAACGCGGCATAATCTTGTCCAGAGGTTGGGGTGGACCTGCCTATCTTTCTGATCCAGGTGCTGAACAGCGTGCAGTATGGTTTGCTGCTGTTCCTGGTCGCGAGCGGGCTCACGCTCATCTTCGGGATCATGGGCGTGATCAACCTTGCGCACGGCAGCTTCTACATGCTGGGCGCGTACGCGGCGTTCACGCTTTCCGCGTTGACCGGTAACCTGTTCATCGCGATCGTGTTGGGTGTCGTGCTCGCGGTCGCGTTCGGCTATCTGCTCGAGTGGGTCTTCTTCAGCTTTCTCTATCGGCGCGACCACCTGCAGCAGGTACTCCTGACGTACGGCCTGATCCTGGTATTCGAGGAGCTGCGCAGCATCGTCGTCGGCGACGACGTGCATGGCGTCACCGTGCAGGGCGCGCTCGCGGCGTCGATCCCGCTCGGCACGACGATGACCTATCCCGTCTACAACCTGTTGATCTCGGCGGCGTGTCTGGTCGTCGCGGCACTCCTATTCGCGCTGTTGCGGTACACGCGGCTGGGCATGATGATCCGCGCCGGCGCCTCGAACCGGGAGATGGTGCGCTCGCTGGGCATCGACATCGAGGTACTGTTTCGCATCGTATTCGCGCTCGGCGTCGCGCTTGCCGCCTTTGCCGGCATGATCAACGCGCCTGCCTCGTCGGTGTATCCCGGCATGGGCAACCAGGTGCTGATCATCTGCTTCGTCGTCGTCGTCATCGGCGGTATCGGATCGGTGCCCGGCGCGCTGGTCGCGGCGCTTTTGATCGGCTTCGTCGACACTTTCGGGAAGGTCTTCCTGCCTGACTATTCGGGCATGCTCGTGTACCTGCTGATGGCGGTCGTCCTCGTGTGGCGGCCGGAAGGCCTGTTCCGGGAGACGACCGCTTGACCACGGTGCGCCGGATCCTGCCGTGGCTCGCATTGCTGGCGCTCATCCTGCTGCCTGCCCTTGCCGGGAAGTTCTACGTCGAGCTCTTCGCCAAGATCATGATCATGGCGGTGTTTGCGCTGAGTCTCGATCTTCTGGTCGGCGTAACCGGGCTGGTGAGCCTCGGCCACGCCGCGTTCTTCGGCTTGGCGAGCTACGTCGTGGCGCTCGCCGCGCCGGACAAGTACACGGCCGCGAGCCTGTGGACGTCGCTGCCGCTGGCTGTCGCCGCGAGTGCGCTGCTCGCGCTCGCCATCGGTGCGCTGGCGCTGCGCACGCGCGGTGTCTACTTCATCATGGTGACGCTCGCGTTATCGCAGCTCGTTTACTTCGTTTTCCACGACACGAAGATCGGCGGCGGCAGCGATGGCACCTATCTGTACGCGAAGCCGGAAGCCAGGCTCGGCGACTGGTCGCTGGTCAATTTCGATGACAGCACGCAGTTCTACTATGCGATGCTCGCGCTGCTGGTGCTCATCTTCGTCTTCCTTCGCGTACTGCTTGCCTCGCGGTTCGGGCATGCGCTCTCCGGCATCCGGAGCAACGAGCAGCGCATGCGCGCGCTGGGCTTCAACACCTACGCCTACAAGCTCGCGGCGTTCACGCTCGCCGGCGCGATCGCGGGGCTCGCCGGTTACTTCGCCGCCGTCCAGTTCGGATTCGTCAATCCAGACATGCTGTCCTGGCAGCAGTCGGCCAACGTCCTGTTGATGGTCATCCTCGGCGGCCTCGGCAATTTTTTTGGCGCGATCGTCGGCGCTTTCGCGTTCATCCTGCTGCAGGATCTTTTTTCGTCGCTGACCAAGCACTGGCTGCTGCTCATGGGCGGTTTCGTCATCCTGGCGGTGATGCTGCTGCCGGGAGGGTTGACGCGGGCGGGTGACGCGTGGCGCGGCTGGCGGGCGCGGACGAGTAATGCCTGACCCCGTGCTCGCCGCGCGGAACCTGACGCGTCGTTTCGGCGGCGTCGTGGCAGTCGACAACGTTTCGCTCGAGCTAAGGCACGGACAGATTCACGCGCTCATCGGGCCCAACGGCGCCGGCAAGTCGACGTTCATCAACCTGCTTGCCGGCGAATTGACGCCCACGTCAGGAACGATCGTGCTGCGCGGCGATCCGCTGGTCCGGGCGCGCCCGCACCGGCTGGCCCAGCTCGGTGTCGGCCGCACGTTTCAGCGCAGCAACGTCTTCCGCGATCTCAGCGCCTTCGAGAACTGCCGCCTCGCGGCGCAGGCGCGGCTGCCGCGCGCCTGGGCGCTGCACGAGCGCGCGACACGCTGCAACAGCAGCACCGCCGCGGCGGCGCGCGCGCTCGCCGCCGTAGGCCTTACGGAACGTGGCGACGTACCCGCCGCGGCGCTTTCGCACGGCGAGCGGCGCGAACTCGAGATTGCGATGTGCCTTGCGACCGAACCCTCCGTGCTCCTGCTCGACGAGCCGCTCGCGGGCATGGCCGCCGAGGAATCGCAGCGCGTGCTCGAGCTGTTGCGGCGGCTGAAGCCGGAGCGTGCGATCCTGCTGGTCGAGCACGACATGGACGCGGTCTTCGCGGTTGCCGATGTCATCACAGTGATGGCCGATGGCTCCGTGCTCGCGTCCGGCACGCCGGAGGCCGTGCGCAACGACGCGACCGTTCGCGAAGCGTACCTGGGCGAGGCGATCTGAGAGCCCCGAGATGCAAGCGTTGATCGACGCCCGCGCGGTCCACACCTACTACGGCTCGAGCCACGTCCTGCGCGGTGTCGACTTCCGCGTCGGGCGCGGCGAGACGGTGGGCCTGCTCGGTCGCAACGGGATGGGCAAGACGACGCTGCTGCGCTCGTTGCTCGGGCACGTAGCGCCGCGGCACGGCGAGATCCGCGTGCGCGGGGTCGACACGACCGGCAGCCGGCCGGAGAAGATCGCGCGCCTAGGCCTCGCCTACGTTCCGGAAGGCCGCGGGATATTCCCGAATCTGACGGTCCGCGAGAACTTGATCATGGCCGCGCGGCCCGGCTTTGGCGGCGGGCGCGCGTGGACTCTCCCGCGTGTGCTCGCCACCTTTCCCCGGCTCGGTGAACGTCTTGCGCATCGTGGCGACCAGCTCTCCGGCGGCGAGCAGCAGATGCTCTCGATCGGGCGCGCGCTCCTCACCAACCCCGACCTCCTGATCCTCGACGAGGCGACCGAAGGCCTCGCCCCGCTGCTCGCGAAGGAGATCTGGCGCGTGATCATGGCGATCCGGCAGGACGGCGTCGCGACCGTCGTCGTCGATCGGAACGTCGGCGCCGTGCTCGCGCATACCGACCGCTGCGCGCTGCTCGTCAAGGGCGAGATCGTCGCCGATCTGCCGAGCGTCGAGCTGAAGGCGCAGCCGGCGCTCCTGCGCCGGCACCTCGGAGTCTGAGTGCACTTCACCGTCGCCGGCGGACGCCGCATCGAATATGCATGGCATGGCGACGCACACGGCGACGACCCGCCGATCGTCATGCTGCACGAGGGCCTGGGTTCGCTCGCGCTGTGGCGGGACTTTCCCCGACGGCTCGCCGCAGCGACCCGGCGCCGAACGCTCGCCTACTCGCGTCTGGGCTATGGGCGATCCGATCCGCTCGACGGCCCGCGCGGGGTCGACTTCATGCACGTTGAAGCGCTGGATATGCTGCCGGAGCTGCTCGACACGCTGGGCGTCGAGCGACCCGTACTCTTCGGTCACAGCGACGGCGCCTCGATCGCGCTCATCCATGCCGCGCGCGCGCGCCGGCCGGTGTCCGCCGTAATCGCGCTCGCACCGCACGTCTTCGTCGAACCGTACGGGCTCGCGAGCATCGCCGAGGCCAGGCGCGCCTATCTCGACGGCGATCTGCGTGCCAAGCTCGCCCGCTATCACACCGACGTCGACAGCGCGTTCTGGGGCTGGAACG
>JBGPYP010000181.1:0-5469 GCA_041493285.1 Casimicrobiaceae bacterium | reverse complement strand
TGCTCTCCGGGTAGGCCTCCAGCAGCTCGCGATAGAAGTACGCGCTGGGGATGTCGGTGACCGCGTCGATGTCGTCGTAGCGGCGGAAATCCGGGTTGGGGTTGCTGCCGTCGAGGACGTCGTTCAACCTGACCCGGTCGTAGTGCATCGCGGTGAAGCCGAGCCGGCGCAGCGCAAGCGTCAGCGACATCGTCCCCGTTCTGCTCAGGCCGACACCGAGGATTTTCATCTTGGCGGTTCCGTTCCGTGCGGGTCTCGACTGCGCTCAACCGAGAATCTCGCCGATACGTGTCCGCCGCTGCAGCTCCGCCTCGAATTCCTCCAGCTCGGGTCCGAGCGCATCGCGCGCGGAGACCATGCCGATCGGTTTGCCGCTCTCGACCACCGGCACGTGCCGGAAACCGCCGTCGTACATCATGAGCAAGGCGTGGCCGAACGGCTTGTCGGAAGCGATCGTCTGTGGATGCGGCGTCATCACGTCGGCGAGCCTCGTCGCGAACGGATCGCGGCCTTCCGCCAACACCCGGAACACCGCATCGCGCTCGGTAAATATACCCGCGAGACGGCCGTCACCCCTGACCACCAAGACCGCGCCGACCATTTCTTTCTTCATCCGCCGCGCCGCCTCGGCGATCGTGATGTCGGCCGCCGCGGTGAGGATCTTCTGCCGGGCGATCAGGCTGCGGATGGGACGTTGGGGCATCGGAGGGCTCCTCTACGCCGCACGGAACACAACATCGCGCACCAACGCGTTGCGTCTGCGCCCGCGGACGTTGCGGAAGAATGGCTGTAGCATACGTCGGCGATAACGCTTCGGCAACGGTCGCGCGCGGCAGGACCCTGCGCCGGCCCAAGGAGAGTCCCATGTTTCGCGTCTACGGCATGTCCGCGTCGGGCAATTGTCACAAGGTGCGGATGACGCTCGAGGCGCTCGCGCTACCGTATGACTGGACCGAGATCGACACCGTTCGCGGCGACACGCGCACGCCGGGGTTCCTGGCCATGAATCCCAACGGCAAGGTGCCCGTCCTCGAGATCGAGCCCGGAACGTATCTGGCCGAGTCGAACGCGATTCTGTGGTTTCTCGCCGACGGCACGCCGCTGCTGCCGTCCGGAGCCCTGGCGCGGGCGCGCGTGCTGCAATGGTTGTTCTTCGAGCAGTACTCGCACGAGCCGTATATCGCGGTGGCGCGTTTCCTGCGCAAGTTCCACCCCGATCCGGCCTCGCAGCGCGCGCTCGCCGACAGCAAGATGACCGGCGGCTACCGAGCGCTCGAAGTGATGGAAGGCCAGCTCGCCCGCGCGCCGTTCTTCGTCGACGATCGGTATAGCATCGCCGACATCGCGCTATACGCCTACACGCACGTCGCCGCCGACGGCGGGTTCGATCTCGCGCGCTTCCCGGCCGTGCGCGCGTGGCTCAAGCGGGTTCAGGAGCAGCCTGGTTGCGTTTCCATTCCCGCGTAGGGCGACGCCGCGTTAACCGGCGCAAAGCGCCGGGTTCAACGCGGCGAGTTAGTGCGTCACGCTGCGCAATGCGCAGCGTGATGCACTAACACTGAATCGTCTGCCGGCAGTAGTCGGTCAGCTCCCGCACCACTGTGCTCGCACCCACCGGAAGTCGCGCCTTGCCGGGCCCATAGTCCATCGCCAGCTTGAAGTCGTACTTGCGGAAAAAGGCGTCGAACTGCTCTGCGCCCACGGTGCCGAGTGCGAAAAGCTCGTCGCGCTCCGCGTCGTAATCGAGGAGGATCGCGGCCAGCGGCTGCGGCGCCGGACCGCTCACGACGCGCGCGCCCGCGGCGGGATCGTAGACGCTGTGATCGGCGCAGCAATGAATGACGTTGCCGTCGGAGGTCGGCGAGCGGGCAGGCTGGAAGCGGATGAAGCTCACTTCACGCGCCGGATACGCTAGCTTGTGCGCGCAGATGGCCGAGTAGGCGACGATCGAGCGGCGCGCGCCGACGCCGCCGCTCCAGGCGTACGTCGCGCCGTCGGCGCGCAGCAGCGCGTCCGCGCCGGCGACAGGCCGGCCCAGATCGAGCAGGAAGCACGGCGTCGCAGCGAACGGATAGTTGAATACGTAGTTGGTGCGCGCCGCGAGCCGGCGGACCTTGAGCGGCTCGCCGTGCATATCCACCAGGCGCGCACGCTCGTAGAGGCGCGGCGCGGCCGCCGCCCACGCGCCGGCGAGGCATGAGAGACCCGCCGTCGTGCCCATAGCGGCGCACGCGGTGACGAACTTTCGGCGTTCCATCAGGTCTCCTGTATCCGGACCCCTCGTTGATTCTATCCCGGCATCCGCGACGCGAGATCAGAGTTGCGCCAACGCCCGGATGTGCTCGGTGGCGCTGCGGCCGAGCGCCGACAACTCGTAACCCCCTTCCAGCGAGGACACGATGCGCCCACCGGCGTGGCGCTCGGCGATGCCGACGAGCTCGCGTGTCACCCAGGCGTAGTCGGCTTCGGTAAACTGCAGATTGGCCAACGGATCGTCGCGGTGCGCGTCGAAGCCCGCGGAGACGAAGACGATCTCGGGCCGATGCGCTTCGAGCGCCGGGAGGCAGACCTTGGTCATTGCCGCGCGGAACGCGTCGCTGCCGCTGCCTGCGCGAAGCGGCACGTTGTGCATGTTCGGCCCCGCCGGATCGACGCCCGAATACGGATACAGCGGATACTCGAAAGTACCGACCATGACCACGCGCGGCTCGGCAGCGAAGATCTGCTCGGTGCCATTGCCGTGATGCACGTCGAAATCGAGGACCGCGGCGCGCTTGAGTCCCCGCGCCAGCGCGTGCGCCACGCCCACCGCGACGTTGTTGAACAGGCAGAAGCCCATCGCCCGTCGGCGCTCCGCGTGATGGCCGGGCGGCCGAACGGCGCAGAACGCGGCGCGGCACTCTCCGTTCAACACCAGCTCGGTCCCCAGCACGACCGCGCCCGCGGCATGACGCGCGGCGTCGAGCGAATGCGGATTCATCGCGGTGTCGGGATCGAGGTAGCAGATCCCCGACTCGGGGCTCGCCGCCTCGATCATCGCGATGTAGTCTTCATCGTGCACGCGCTCGAGTTGTTCGTGCGTCACCGCGGGCGCCTCGTAGTGCACGACGTGCGCGTCGAGTCCGCTGGCGATGAGGCGATCGGAAACCGCGTCGAGCCGGTCCGGGCACTCGGGGTGATCCGGGCCCATGTCGTGCAGGCGGCACGACGAATGGGCGATGAAGGCGGTCGTCATGGCGGCGGTCCTAAGGAGCCTCTGAATAAGTCCCGCGTGGCCGCGACGGAGGCTTTCCGGGATGAGATGCGCGACGGCAGATCGCCCGCGCAGTTGGCAACTGAGCCCCGTCCCTTCGGGTTGGGCGCAATGGCCCCATCTGCGTTGTTGCGCGGCTCGCGAATAGGACGAGCTATTCGCTGCGCCCGCAGTTGGCCAATGAGGCCTAGCATCTGATGCCATTGCGCCAGAAACACGGCTCATGTGGGACTTGTTCAGAGGTTCCTTAGCTCACCGGACCGTCGAGCTACGGCCCGAAGAACTCGCGCACGCGGTCGTACCAGTTCTTGGCGCGCGGATTGTGCGCGCCGGGATTCTCCGCGTTGATCGCCTCCAACTCGCGCAGGATTTCCTTCTGCCGCGCGGTGAGCTTTACCGGCGTCTCCATCACGACGTGACAGTAGAGGTCGCCGTGGACGCTGCTGCGCACGCCTTTGATTCCCTTGTTGCGCAGCCGGAAGACCTGCCCGGTCTGTGTTTCCGGCGGGATCTTGAGCTTGGCGTGGCCGTCCAGCGTCGGGATCTCGATCTCGCCTCCCAGCGCCGCAATCGCGAAGGAGATCGGCATTTCGCAATGCAGGTCGCTGTTGTCGCGCTGGAACACCGGGTGCGGCTTGAGGCCGACCACAACGTAGAGATCGCCGGGCGGACCGCCGTTCAAACCGGCTTCGCCCTCGCCCGAGAGGCGGATGCGATCGTCCCGATCGACGCCCGCGGGAATCTTCACCGACAGCGTCTTGTGCCGCTTGATGCGGCCGGCGCCGCCGCAGGTGGGACACGGCTCGGGAATGATCTTGCCCGTGCCGTGGCATTGCGGGCAGGTCTGTTGAATCGAGAAGAAACCCTGCGACACGCGCACCTGGCCCTGGCCGTGACAGGTCGGGCACGTTCGGGGCTGCGTTCCCGGCTTCGCGCCCGAGCCGTGACAGGTCGCGCATTGCTCCAGCGCCGGGATGCGAATCTTGGCCTCGGTACCGCGCGCGGCTTCTTCCAGCGACAGCTCTAAGTTGTAGCGCAGGTCCGCACCGCGATAGACACCGTTGCCGCGCGTGCGGCCGCCCCCCGGGCCCGCGCCACCGAAGATCTCGCCGAAGATGTCGCCGAACGCATCGGCGAACCCGCCGAAGCCCTCGGGACCCGCGCCGCCGAATCCGCGCGCGCCAGCGGCACCGAAGCCGGCCGAAGGATCGACGCCCGCGTGCCCGAACTGGTCGTACGCGGCGCGCTTCTTCGCGTCCGAAAGAATCTCGTATGCGGCCTTCGCTTCCTTGAATTTCTCCTCGGAGGCCTTGTCGTCCGGATTGCGATCCGGATGGTGCTTCATCGCGAGCTTCCGATACGACTTCTTGATGTCTTCATCGGAAGCGTCGCGATTGACGCCGAGCACCGTGTAGTAATCGCGCTTAGCCATTCGTCCCTTCAGCTTCACCCTCGCGGATCATTGCTGTTGCGGCAACGCATTCGCGCGACGGAAAACGGCCGAGTTAAGGGGCGCCGGAGGCGCCCGCTTCAACTCGGCCAGATATCACATCACGCCGCGCGACGATTCACTTTCTATTCGGCGGCTGTTCGGCGTGACGTGATATCACTTCTTGCCGTCCTTTACTTCCGTGAATTCCGCGTCGACCACCTTCTCGTCGCCTTCCCTGCCGCCGCCGGACGCGGCTGACGCGGCGGATTCGCCGGCGGCTGCCTGCGTTTCGGCCTGCGCCTTGGCATACATCGCCTCGCCCAGCTTTTGCGACGCCGTCATCAACGCCTGCGCTTTAGCTTCGAGCGCGTCCTTGTCGGCATCCTTCTGCTTGAGCAGCTCCTCGGCGTCCTTCAGCGCGGCGTCGATCTTACCCTGTTCGTCGGCGCCGATCTTGTCGCCGTACTCACCTCGCGACTTCTTCACGCTGTGCACCAGCGCATCCAGGTGATTGCGCGCCTGCACGACTTCGAGTAGCTTGCGATCGTCCTCGGCGTGCGTCTCGGCGTCCTTGACCATCTGCTGGATCTCAGCGTCGGACAGGCCCGAGTTCGCTTTGATCGTGATCTTGTTTTCCTTCGACGTTGCCTTGTCCTTGGCGTTGACGTGCAGGATCCCGTTGGCGTCGATGTCGAACGTGACCTCGATCTGCGGCATGCCGCGCGGTGACGGCGGGATCCCCTCGAGGTTGAACTGGCCGAGGCTCTTGTTCCCGGAAGCCATG
>JBGPYP010000074.1:0-10278 GCA_041493285.1 Casimicrobiaceae bacterium | reverse complement strand
TTGCGGAAGGCGGGCCCCGAGGAGCCCAAGAAGTACCACTACCATTTCAAGCACATGACCACGGTGGGCGAGCCCATCGAGCCTGAAGTGTGGAGGTGGTACTACCACGTCGTCGGCAAGGAGGAGGCCGTGATTGTGGACACCTACTGGCAGACGGAGAACGGCGGATTCCTTTGCAGCACCAAGCCCGCCTTGGATCCGATGAAGCCGGGCAGCGCGGGGCCGGGCGTGCCCGGAATCTATCCGGTCATCCTCGACGAACAAGGGAAGGAGATCCCCGCCGGCACCGCGATCGCCGGGAACATCTGCATCAAGAATCCCTGGCCGGGGATCCTCCAGACGGTCTGGGGAGACGACGACCGCTTCGTGCGGCAGTACTACGCCAAGTACTGCAAGAATCCCAAGAGCAAGGACTGGCACGATTGGCCCTACTTCGCTGCGGACGGGGCCATGCTGGCAGCGGACGGCTACTTCCGCATCCTGGGCCGCGTGGACGACGTCATCAACGTGGCCGGGCATCGCTTGGGCACGAAGGAGCTGGAGTCCGCCTGCCTGACGATGGTGGAGGTCGCCGAAGCCGCGGTGGTACCGGTCGTGGATGACATCAAGGGTCGCGTGCCGGAGATCTACATCTCGCTGAAGCCAGCATTTGCGCCCGCGAAGGAAATCGAGGACAAGGTGATCGCTACCATCGAGACGATGATCGGCAAGATTGCGCGGCCCCGGAAGGTCTGGATCGTTCCGGACATGCCCAAGACCCGATCGGGGAAGATCATGCGCCGCGTCCTGGCTGCCATCTCCAACACCATGGACACCGGTGACACCACCACACTGGCGAACCCCGACATCGTCGAGGAGATCCGGCAGCATGTGCAAGGGAAGCAGAAGGTGAAGACGAAGGAGGGTCCGGACGACCTGAGGCAATTTGGCAAGGAAGAGTAGGCCGGCTCTGGTGCAAACCGGGACTCAGGTCACGGTAGTGATCAGCGCCGACGGACCAGGTCGACTCCTGTCGGCCCCGTACCAATCGGGGATCTCGGTGTCACGTACCTGATCTCGCATAGCTGATCAAATCTGCCCCAATTGGCGTGATCGTCTATAGTCATGAGCGCCGCATGCGCTCGCCGGCCGGATCGTAGAGCGGCTCGCGCGCGAGTGACGCCCCACGCCGCTCGCCCAAGATCTCGACTTCGAAGCCGCTCGTGGCAGTCGCGAGCGCCGCGGGCACGTAGCCAAGCGCGATCGACTTCGCAACGCAATGCCCGTACCCGCCCGAGGTGATCCAGCCGACGACCTGACCGTCGTGCCACACCGGCTCGTCGCCGATCGCGTCGGCGCCGTTCGCGTCGATCACGAGCGTCACGAGTCGCCGCGCCAAGCCGTGGCTGCGGTCGCGCAGCACCGCGTCGCGGCCGACGAAATCCGGTTTCGCGACGTCGACGAAGCGGTCGAGCCCGGCTTCGGCGGGCGTGTAGATCGGCCGGTATTCGCGCGCCCAGTTGCCGAAACTTTTCTCGAGACGCAGCGAATTGAGCGCGCGCGCGCCGAAATGCGTGAGCCCGAGATCGGTGCCCGCGGCCAGGAGCACCTCGTAGAGCGCGAGCTGGCAGTCCGCCGGCACCCAGATCTCGTAGCCCAGTTCGCCGGTGAACGAGATGCGGCCGACGCGCGCAGGCAGCATCGCGACGTCCATTGCCCGGAACGACAGGAACGGCAGGGCCGCATTCGACACGTCGTCGCGACAGACGCCCGAGAGGAGCGCGCGCGACTCCGGTCCCGCGATGCCGAGGCCCACCAACTCGGTACGCAGCGCGCGGATCGCGACCCCCGAGGACGGCAGGTGCGCCTCGAACCAGCGCAGGTGGTACTGCTCGGCGATGCCGGAGCCGAACACGAAGAAGCGGTCGCGGCCTGCGTTGCCGACGGTGAAGTCGCCGATCAGCTTGCCGTTGTCGTTCAGCATCGGCGACAGCGTCAGCCGGCCCTCGCGCGGCAGCTTGTTGGCGAGGATCCGCTCGAGCCAGGCGCCGGCGCCGGGACCGATGACTTCGTACTTCGCAAAGCTCGAGATCTCGGAGAGGCCCACTGCGTTGCGCACCCCGCGGCATTCGTCGCCGATCGGCCCATGCGCGTTCGAGCGGCGATAGGTGACGTCCTCGCGGGCGTCGGTCCCGGCGGGCGCGAACCACAGCGGATACTCAAGCCCGAACGCAGCGCCGAACACCGCGCCCTTCGCCTTCAGCCGGTCGTACACCGGCGTCATTCGCAGCGGACGCGCGGCCGGCAGCTCCTCGTTCGGAAAGCGGATGCGGAAGCGCCGCGAGTAATTCTCGCGCACCTTCGCGTTGGTGTACGCCATCGTGGCCCAGTCGCCGAAGCGCGCAACATCCATCGCCCAGACGTCGAAGCCGGGATCTCCGTGGATCATCCAGTTCGACAGCGCGAGCCCGACGCCGCCGCCTTGGCTGAATCCCGCCATGACGCCGCATGCGACCCAGTAGTTGCGCAGGCCGTGGATCGGCCCGACCACTGGATTGCCATCGGGCGCGAACGTGAACGGGCCGTTGACGATCCGCTTGATGCCCGCACGCTCGAGCGCAGGGAAATGCCGGAATCCGACTTCGAGGCTGCTGGCGATCCGGTCGAGGTCGGGCGGTAAGAGCTCATGCGAGAAATTCCACGGCGTCTCGCGCTCGGCCCACGGCACGCCGGCTTTCTCGTAGGTGCCGATCAGCATGCCCTTGCCTTCCTGGCGCATGTAGATCTCGCCCTCGAAGTCGATCGCGTGCAGCACCTCCTTTGGCGACGCGACGACCTCCGGAATCTCACCGGTGACGAGATACTGGTGCTCCATCGCGAGGATCGGCAGCTCGAGGCCAACGAAGCGGCCGACCTCGCGCGCCCACAGCCCGGCCGCGTTGACGACGTGCTCGGCGACGAGGTTCCCCTTGTCGGTGATCACGTCCCACGAGCCGTCGAAGCGTTGCTCAAGACCCGTGACGCGTGTGAAGCGGTAGACCTCGGCGCCGAGGTTGCGCGCCGCCTTCGCATAAGCCTGCGTGACGCCCGCGGGATCGACATGGCCCTCGAGTGGGTTGTATAGCGCGCCGACGAATTGTCGCTTATCCATCAGCGGAAAGAGCCGCGCTGCCTCGTCGATCGAGATGATCTCCATGCCGAGGCCAAGGTAGCGGGCGCGCGCACAGGCAAGCTTCAGGAAATCCATCCGCTCCGGTGTCCCCGCGAGGTCCACACCCGCGGTGATATGGATGCTGCACGACTGGCCGGAGGCTTCCTCGATCTCACGGTAGAGCTCGATCGTGTATTTCTGCAGCTTCGCGACGTTTGGATCGCCGTTCAGCGTGTGCATGCCGCCGGCAGCGTGCCACGTGGAGCCTGACGTCAGTTCGTCGCGCTCGATCAGCACAACGTCGGTCCACCCGGCCTTGGCGAGGTGGTAGAGAACGGAGGCGCCGACGACGCCGCCGCCGATGACGGCGACTCTCGTGTGCGATTTCATTACAGAATCTGCTCCAGAAACGCGCGGGTCCGCTCCTTCCGTGGATTGCCGAAGAGCTGCGCCGGCGGGCCATCCTCGACGATGAGGCCGTGGTCGGTGAAATAGACATGCTGCGCGATCTCGCGTGCGAACGCCATCTCGTGCGTAACGAGAATCGAGGTCATCCCTTCGTCGATCAGCTGGCGGATTGTCACCAGCACCTCATTGCGCGTTTCGGGATCGAGCGCCGCGGTTACCTCGTCGAACAGCATCACCTGCGGCCGCATCGCCAGCGCGCGTGCGATCGCGACGCGCTGCTGCTGCCCGCCCGAGAGTTCGCCGGGATAGCTCTTTTCCTTCCCCGTGAGGCGCACCTTCGCGAGCAGCGCGTACGCGCGCTCCTCGACCTCGGCCTTCGGCTGCTTCAGCACGTCGATCGGCGCCATCATCACGTTTTCGAGCGCCGTCCTGTGTGGAAACAGGTTGTACTGCTGGAACACAATCGACACGTCCTTGCGCAACGCGACCATCTCTGCGTCCTTGTGCAGCAAGTGCACCGCGTGCGGGCCGACGTAAATCTCGCCGCGGTCGATGCCGACGAGGCCGTTGATGCAGCGGAGCAGTGTCGACTTGCCCGAGCCGGACGGCCCGATGACGCAGACGGCTTCGCCCTTGGCGACGTCGAGCGAGATGCCGCGCAGCACGTCGACCGCGCCGAACGACTTGTGCACGTCGACGAGCCGGACGATCGGCGCCGCCACGGAGTTGGAGGTTTCGCGGCCGCCCATGGGGTTATCCGTTCCCGCCGGCACGCGCTGCGGCCGGCACGTCGATCACGCACGGCGCGTGCCTTGTCGCCGCGAGAAAGCGCTCGAGGTCAGCGTGCGCGAGCACCATCGTCGCGTCGTTGACGAGCGGGTGCGCGTGCACCGCGGGCGCCATCCACAGTGTGCGGTCGATGACGAATTCGACGGCCGCGGCCGCATCGTTGACCAGTGCCAACAGGCTCACCGACCCGGGCGTGATCCCGAGATGCTTCGCCAGCCGCTCCGGCGACGCGAAGCCAAGGCGGCCGGCATCGAGCGCCGATCCGAGCGCGTTAAGGTCGACCGGCAGATCGTGTGGGACGGTCACGAGGAAATGCCGCGCGCCCTTCTTGTCGCGCAGGAACAGGTTCTTCGTCTTCGCACCGGGGAGCTTCGGCACAAGCCGCTCCGATTCTTCGACCGTCATCACCGGAGGATGCACGTACCGGGCCGCGGTGATGCCGTTCTCGCGCAGGAAGGCCTCGAGATCCATCAGCGAACCTCGTACTTCGCTTCGAGCCGACGGGTCATGAGCGAGATCGGCCAGCAATAGAGAAAGAACCACAACAGTACATAGCTGTAGATCGGGATCAGCAAGTCGGTGCGGCTCTCGGCATTGGTGATCCGCAGCGTCAGCGTCATCACCTCGCTCACGCCGACGATCGACGCGAGCGTGGTCGCCATCGTCAGGATCGCGTACCAGTTCATCCACGGCGGCAGCATCCGCTTCACACACTGCGGCAGGATGATCTTCCACAGCGTCTCCCGCCGCGAGAACGCGAGCGAGCGCGCCGCGTCCCACTGCGCGGTTGGGATCGACTGGACCGCGCCACGTACGATCTCGGCGATGTTCGCCATGATCGGCAACGCAAGGCCGAGCGTCGCCTTGATCCAGTCCGGGAACGGAATTGTCGCGCCGCCGACATGGAATTCGAAGGGCAGCAGGTACATGACGAAGAACAGCAGCACGAGCCACGGCGCGTTGCGGAAAAACTGGACGAGGACCCACGACGCGCCGCGGACCGGCACGTGCAGCGAGATGCGCGCGAATCCCAGCAGCACGCCGGCGACCGTCCCCGTCGTCATCGCGCCGAAGCTGATCAGCAGGTTGAACAGGAACCCTGTGGCCAGCAGCGGCGTCCATTTGGCCAGCAGTTCGACGACGCCCGGATTCGCCGGCGGTGTCTGGACCTGTGCGATCGCCACTGACGCGACGAACACCGCGAGCAGCACGGCGCCGGTTCGTGTACTCAGCAACACCGCCCCGCTCGACCGATCGGTGGTCGCTCGCGTCGACGCGCGCTGCGCGAGCGGCGGCATGACGACGAACGGCGCCGGCACGCTCATTGCCCGAAACCCGGCACGCGCAGGCGCTCCTCGAGCCATTGCATGAAGTGGTTGATGAGCCCGACGATCGCGACGTAGCAGATGAGCAGCACGATCATCATCTCGGGCACGTTAACCTGCTCCGACCAGATCTGCGCGGACATGTAGACGAGTTCCGGTACCGCGATCGCGTACGCCAGCGTCGTCGTCTTCACCAGGTTGACAAGGTTGTTGGTCATCGCCGGCATGGTCACGCGGAGTGCCAGCGGCAGCACGACCAGCCGGTAGATCTGCCAGCGCGAATAGCCGAGCGACGCGGCGGCCTCGACCATCGCCTTCGGCACCGCCTCGATGCCGGCGCGGTAGATCTCCGCCGCGAACGCGGTCTCTAGCAACGTCAGCGACACCACGGCCCAGCCGAAGGAGCCCAGCATTGGCGCGCCGCCGACCTTCGGCAAGAGCGGGCCCAGTGCGAAGTAGAAGAAGTAGAGCTGGACCAGCGGCGGCGTGTTGCGGAACAGCGCTACGAATCCCTGCACCGCACGCCGCACGACCGCGACGCGCGAGTCCGCGAGCCACGCCGCTACCGCTCCCAGCGCGAGGCTCAACAGGAGGCAGTACGCCGACAGCTTGAGGGTCGTGACGAAACCCTCGACAAAGCGCGCGCGGTCGTAACCGTCGTAGAAGATCGTCAGCTTGATGCCGGTCGCCTTGTACAGCGCGAGGAACCAGGCCGCGACATCATCCATGCCGCTACCCTGGCTCCCGCCCCGCGCGCGACACGGCTACTTGAACTTGGTCTGCTGGTCGAGCAGGTACGGCGACTGCGGGATGCCCCACTTCTTCTCGAGCCCGAGCAGGAAGCCCGTCTTGTGCCAGTCTTTGATCACGTCGCTCATGTATGCCTGAAACTTGGGGTCGTCCTTGCGCACGCCAACGCCCCACGGCTCCGGATCGATCGACGGCAGCACCATCGCATAGTCGGCCCACTTGGCGTCGCCCATGATCCCGGCGAAGAACGTGGTGTCGAACACGACGCCCACGCAGTTCCCGGCCTCGAGCGCCGCCATCGCTTCGGTCACGCCCTTGAACACGACAAGATTCGCGCCGAATTCCTCGCCGGTGCGCCGGTTGTAGTACGCGCCCTGGATTCCACAGACCGGCTTGCCCTTCAAGTCGGCCCACGCCTTGAGGCCGGAGTTCTTCTTCGCGAACACGTTCGCCGCACCCGCGTAGTAGAACGGCTCGGGGATGCCGACCACCTCAGCGCGATCGGGCTTGTAGGCCATCGTCGCGATCATCAGGTCGATCCGGCCCTGTTTCAGGAATTCCATCCGGTTGGCGGCGATCACCGGGACGAGCTCGACCTGCACACCGAGGCGCTTCGCGACGTCGCTCACGAGATCGATCTCGAGGCCGACGATCTTGCCGGAGGGATCCGTGTAGCCGAACGGCTTGTAGTCGGCCTTGACGCCGGCGACGAGCTTGCCCTTCTGCTTGACGCTTGCGATCGTGTCGGTCTGCGCCCACGCGGAGCCGGCCACGGCCAGCGCAAGCGCGGCGATCGCACCGAACCAAAGGCACGCCTTAGCGATTCTCATGTCTTTCTCCTCGAAACAGGTTGTGACGAATTTTCGTCCCGGCCGGGCATGGCCGGCGGTCCCCCGAGTCGCTAGAATAAGCGATCCGGCGCACGAGCGACAGCGTTCCGCCGGCCACCCGTCTCCCGGCCCCGCGTGAAGTACTCGATCCTCTCGCTCGCCCGCAACGCACTTACGTACCACGAGCGCTGGCCGCTCGCGTGGCGGAGCCCCCGGCCGAAGCGGCGCTACGACGCCGTCATCGTCGGCGGCGGCGGGCACGGCCTCGCGACCGCCTACTACCTCGCGAAGGAGCACGGGCTCACCAACGTCGCCGTGCTGGAGAAAGGTTATCTCGGCGGCGGCAACACGGGCCGCAACACGACGATCGTCCGCTCGAACTACCACCTCGACCCGAACGCGCATTTCTACGAGTTCTCGCTCAAGCTGTGGGAGGCGCTGTCGCAGGATCTCAACTTCAACGTCATGTACAGCGCGCGTGGCGTGCTGAATCTCGTCCATTCGCCGGCCGACATGGACGCCGCAATGCGCCGCGGCAACGCGATGCGCCTGAACGGCATCGACGCGAAGTTCCTGACCCGCGAGGAGATTGCGCGCTGGATTCCCAATCTCGACTGCTCCCCGGAAGCGCGCTTCCCGATCCACGGCGGGCTCCTGCAGCCGCGCGGCGGCACCGTGCGCCACGACGCCGTCGCCTGGGCGTACGCACGCGCCGCCGACGCCCGCGGCATCGACATCATTCAGCAATGCGAAGTCACGGGTATCCGGATCGAGCACGGGGTGGTTGCCGGCGTCGAGACGACGCAGGGCTTCATCGAGACAGGCAAGCTCGGGCTCGCGGTCGCGGGGCACTCCGGCCGCCTCGCGGCGATGGCCGGACTCAGGCTGCCGATCGAATCGCACGCGTTGCAGGCGCTCGTGTCGGACCCGGTGAAGCCGGTGCTCGACACCGTCGTCACCTCGGGCGCGGTGCATTTCTACATCAGCCAGTCCGACAAGGGCGAGCTCGTGATGGGCGGGGACCTCGACTTCTGCAACTCGTATTCGCAGCGCGGCAACCTGCCGGTCATCGAGCACGTCGTCAGCGCCTGTCTCGCGCTGTTCCCGAGCTTCGGCCGCCTCAAGGTCATGCGCACCTGGGGCGGCGTGTGCGACATGACGATGGACGGCAGCCCGATCGTCGGCAAGCTGCCGGTCAAGGGGCTCACGATGACCGGCGGCTGGTGCTACGGCGGGTTCAAGGCCACGCCCGCGTCCGGATGGCTGCACGCGTACACGATCGCGCGCGACGAGCCGCATCCGAAGAACGCCGCGTTCACGCTCGAGCGCTTCGCGGAAGGGCGGACGATCGACGAAAAGGGCGCGGGACCCGTGCCTTGGGCCCACTAGGGAGAGGTCGCCCGCCGTGCTGCTGATCCCCTGTCCCTGGTGCGGCCCGCGCGCGCAGGTCGAATTTACCTACGGCGGCGACGCGACGGTGAAGCGTCCCGCGCCCGATGCGCCCGCCGCCGCGTGGGTCGAATTTGTCTACCTACGCGACAACCCGGCCGGCCCGCACGACGAGCTGTGGTTCCACGGCGCCGGCTGCCACCAGTGGTTCCGCGTCCGGCGCGACACGCGCACCCACGAGATCCTCGGCAGCGCCCGCCCCGATGCCGCGTTGCCGGGAGACGCGCCGTGACGCAGCCGTTTCGTCTGGCGGAGGGCGGGGTCGTCGACCGCTCGTTGCGGCTCGCGTTCGAATTCGACGGCACGCGCTACGAGGGCCATCCCGGCGATACGCTCGCGTCTGCGCTGCTCGCGAACGGCGTTCACTTCGTTGCGCGGAGCTTCAAGTACCACCGCCCGCGCGGGATCTATAGTGCGGGCAGCGAGGAGCCGAACGCGCTGGTGCAGCTTTCGCGCGGCGCGCGGACCGAGCCTAACGTACGCGCGACGACTGCCGAGCTGTTCGACGGTCTCGTCGCGGCGAGCCAGAACCGCTGGCCGTCGCTCGCGTTCGACATCGGCGCGCTCAACGACAAGCTCGCGCGTTTCCTACCGGCGGGGTTCTATTACAAGACGTTCATGTGGCCGCCGACGCCGAAAGCGTGGCTGCGGTACGAGCATTTCGTGCGCGCCGCGGCGGGCATGGGCCGCGCGGCGACCGAAAGCGACCCCGACCGCTACGAGCATCAGTATGCGCATTGCGACGTTCTGGTGATCGGCGGCGGTCCCGCCGGCTTGGCCGCGGCGCGCGCCGCGGCCGCGACGGGCGCGCGCGTCGTCGTCTGCGACGAAGGCCCGTGGTGGGGCGGAAGCCTGATCGGCGATGAGGCGATGATCGACGGCGCCAGCGCGCCCGAATGGATCGCCGGCGTGGTGCGTGGGCTCGCCGCGCATTCCGATGTCACGCTGCTTGCGCGCACCACCGCTTTCGGCTGGTACGACGGCAATCTCGTCGGGCTCCTGGAGCGCGTCACCGATCATCTCCCGGCGCCGCCGGCGCACGTGCCGCGGCAGCGGCTGTGGAAGATCCGTGCCCGCGCGATCGTGCTCGCGAGCGGCGCGCACGAGCGCGGCATCGTCTATGCGAACAACGACCTGCCGGGCACGTTGCTCGCGGGCGCCGCCGCGACGTACGTGAAACGCTACGGCGTGCGCCCCGGCACGCGCGCCGTCGTGTGCACGAACAACGACAGCGCGTACGCGACGGCGATTGCGCTGCGCGATGTCGACGTCGCGATCGCGGCGATCGTCGACGCTCGCCTCGAATCGCAGCTTAGCGGAACGCTGCCGCAGCGCGCACGCGCGCTCGACCTCCCGATCGTCGCCGCGTCCGCGGTCGTCGGCGCGCACGGCGGAAAGCGCGTCACGGCAGTCGACGTTGCGCCGCATGCCGGCGGCCCGGCCCGCCGGCTCGAGGGCGATCTCGTCTGCGTCTCCGGCGGCTGGAACCCGGCAGCCCACCTCTTTTCGCAGGCGCGCGGCAACCTGCGGTTCGACGACGCGCTGGCGGCGTTCGTGCCCAAGTCGTCGCCGCTGCCGATCCTGCCGGCTGGCGCTG
>JBGPYP010000257.1:0-3929 GCA_041493285.1 Casimicrobiaceae bacterium | reverse complement strand
CTTCCCCGCGACCATCGAGCTTGCGTTCTTCGCCATGCTGCTCGCGGTCACGCTAGGCCTGCCCGCGGGCATCCTCGCGGCGATCAAGCGCAACACGGTCGCCGACTACGCGGTGATGGGCGTGTCGCTGACCGGGTATTCGATGCCCATCTTCTGGTGGGCGTTGTTGCTCATCCTTTTCTTCTCGGTTCAGCTCGGGTGGACGCCGGTATCCGGTCGGATCGCGGTCGAGTACGAGGTCCCCGCCGCAACAGGATTCATGCTCGTCGATACGCTACGGGCGGGCGATTGGGGTGCATTGCGATCGGCGTTGTCGCATCTGATCCTGCCCGCAATCGCCCTGGGCACGATCCCGCTCGCGGTCATCGCCCGAATGACGCGCTCCGCGATGCTCGAAGTGCTGCGCGAGGACTACGTCCGCACCGCGCGGGCGAAGGGGCTACCGCGCTGGCAGGTGATCCTGGTCCACGCGCTGCGCAACGCGCTCATCCCCGTGATCACCGTGATCGGCTTGCAGGTCGGCTTGCTGCTTTCCGGCGCGATCCTCACCGAAACGATCTTCTCCTGGCCGGGTGTGGGCAACTGGCTGATCCACGGCGTGCAGTCGCGCGACTATCCCGTGGTCCAAGGGGGGATCCTGATGATCGCGACCATCGTCATCAGCGTGAATCTCATCGTCGATCTGCTCTACGGCGTCGTGAACCCGAGGATCCGGCACGCATGAGCGAAGCGCGCGCGATCGCCGACACTGTCATCGACGCCCCGCCGGAGCGCGTCGACGGCCCCGTGCGCGAGTTCTGGCGGGCATACTCGCAAAGCCGCGGTGCGCTGCTCGGACTGGGCCTCACGCTCACGCTGATTCTGCTTGCCATCTTCGCCGGGGCGGTCGCGCCGCATCCGCCGAACGAGCAGTATCGCGAGTTCACGTTGACGCCCCCGCTGTGGCACGCAGGAGGCACCGCCGATTTCATTCTCGGCACCGACCCGGTCGGCCGCGACATCCTCTCCCGATTGATCTACGGCACGCGGCTGTCGCTCTTGATCGGGCTCATCTCGGTGGCGATCTCGCTTTCTCTGGGCATCGTGCTGGGGATGGTCGCGGGTTACGTCCGCGGCTGGGTCGAGACGACGATCATGCGGCTGATGGACGTCATGCTGGCGCTGCCGAGCCTGCTGC
Organism: Casimicrobiaceae bacterium; assembly: GCA_041493285.1. Taxonomy (GTDB): domain Bacteria; phylum Pseudomonadota; class Gammaproteobacteria; order Burkholderiales; family Casimicrobiaceae; genus PALSA-1003. The sequence continues at coordinate 2,752 of JBGPYP010000257.1, read as the reverse complement.
TCGCGATCGCCGTGGTCGCGATCCTCGGGCCCGGCCTGATCAACGCCATGTATGCGATCGCGATCGTCCTGCTGCCGCACTACGTTCGGCTGGCGCGCGCGGCGGTGATCGCCGAGGCGGGCAAGGAGTACGTGCAATCCTCCAAGATCGCCGGCGCCGGCGCGCTGCGCCTGATGTTCAGCACCATCCTGCCCAACTGCCTCGCGCCGCTGATCGTGCAGGCGACGCTCGGCTTTTCGTCGGCGATCCTCGACGCTGCCGCGCTTGGCTTTCTCGGCCTGGGCGCGCAGCCGCCGACCCCGGAATGGGGCTCGATGCTTGCCGACGCGCTCGAGTTCATCCAACGCGCCTCGTGGGTCGTGACCTTCCCCGGACTGGCGATTCTCGTCACCGTGCTCGCGTTCAATCTCATGGGCGACGGGTTGCGCGACGCGCTGGATCCGAAGTTGAAGCGATAGAACGGTGTCCGCCCATGCCGCTGCTTGAGGTCGAAGATCTTCGCGTCGAGTTCGGCGCCGTTTCGGCACCCGTCGTCGCCGTCGACGGCGTCGACCTCACGCTCGACGTGGGCGACGTCGTCGGCTGCGTCGGCGAGTCGGGATCGGGCAAGAGCGTGACCGCGCTCGCCTTGATGGGGCTGGTCGAGTTTCCCGGCAGGGTGCGCGCCAAGCGACTTGCCTTCGACGGTCAAGATCTCTTGACGCTATCGGATACGCAACGCCGGAGCCTCGTCGGTAAGGAGATCGCGATGATCTTTCAAGATCCACTCGCGAGTTTGAATCCTTGCTATACCGTGGCGTTCCAGTTGATGGAGACGTTGCGCATTCACGGCAGCCACGAGGAACGCGCGAGCGCCAAGCTGCGCCGGGCGCGTGCGCTCGAGCTTCTGCGGCAGGTGGAGATCCCCGATGCGGAGGCGAGGCTCGCGGCGTTTCCGCATCAGCTCTCGGGCGGCATGGCGCAACGCGTGATGATCGCGATGGCGATCGCCTGCAATCCGAAGCTTCTCATCGCCGACGAGCCCACGACCGCGCTCGACGTGACGGTGCAGGCGCAGGTGCTGCAGCTGCTGGCACGGCTGCAGCGCGAGCGAGGTATGGCTCTGCTGCTCATCACGCACGATCTCGCGGTCGTCGCCGAGACCGTGCAGCGCGTGTTGGTGATGTACGCGGGGCAGCAGGTCGAGGCCGGCGTCGTGCCGCAAATCTTCGAGGCGCCCCGGCATCCGTACACGCAGGCGTTGCTCGCCGCGCTCCCTGAGCACAATCGCGATCACGCGCGCCTGAAGGCGATTCCGGGCGTCGTGCCCGGGCAGCACGACCGGCCCGCCGGTTGCTTGCTCCACCCGCGCTGCGACTATGCGGTCGCGCGCTGTCGCGTCGAGCAGCCGCCGCTCGCGGGCCCGCGCGGACGCGAGGCGCGCTGCCACTTCCCGCTCGACGCGGTGGGGCGACCGACGGCGGGTTGGCAGGCGGAGCGCAAGCCCATGCCGGTCGGCGGGTAAGACGATGATCGTGGCGGCTCCTCTGCTCGAAGCGCGCGCGCTTGCGCGCCACTACGCGGTGTCGCGCGGGCTGTTTCGGCCCAAGGGACTCGTGCGCGCGCTCGACGGCGTGTCCTTCACCGTCGGCGAAGGCGCGACGCTGGCGGTGGTCGGTGAGTCCGGCTGCGGCAAGTCGACGCTGGCGCGCCAGGTCACGATGATCGAGCAGCCGACCACAGGTGAGTTGCGCATCGCCGGCGAAGACGTGGTCGCCGCCGGAGCGCGGACGCTCCAGCGCCTCCGGCCGCTCGTTCAGATGGTGTTCCAGAATCCGTATGCTTCCCTCAACCCGCGCAAGAAGGTGGGAAGCTTGCTCGGCGAGCCGCTGGCGATCCGCGGGGACCTGGGTCCGCGCGAGCGGCGCGATGCGGCGCTGGCGATGATGGCGAGAGTCGGCCTCAAGCCGGAGCACTATCGGCGCTATCCGCACATGTTCTCCGGCGGGCAGCGGCAGCGCATCGCGGTGGCGCGCGCGCTGATGCTGCACCCGCGGCTGGTCGTGGCGGACGAGCCGGTGTCCGCGCTCGACGTGTCGATCCAGGCGCAGGTTCTCAATCTCCTGCTGGACCTGCAACAGGACCTCGGCATCGCGTATCTGTTCATTTCGCACAACCTGCAAGTCGTGCGCCATATCGCCGACACGGTCATGGTCATGTATCTGGGCAAGAGCGTCGAGTACGGGCCGAAGCGCGCGGTGTTCGACCGCCCGGCGCACCCGTATACGCGCGCGCTGCTCGCCAGCACACCGGTGCTGGACGCGAAAGCGCGACGCGAGCGCATCGCGCTCAAGGGCGAGCTGCCGTCGCCGCTCAACCCGCCCGCGGGTTGTGCTTTCCATACACGGTGCCCGTACGCCATCGAGCGCTGCCGCATCGAGGTGCCGGCGCTGTTGCCGCTGGGCGAGGTCCAGGTCGCCTGCCACCGCGCGGCGGAGCTGTTGTAGCCTGGATATCGCGCTGCGCGCTCCGCCCGGGCTACGCCTCGGTACACCGCGACCTGCATTGACGCTCCCGGGCGCTTTGGGCATCATCGCAGCGCGCTACGAAACCGTCACCAGCGCGCCTCTCAGCGCCGAAGCAGACACCCCTGTGCTCGCGTTCATCCTTCGCCGCATCCTGCAGTCCTTCGTCGTCATGGCGGTGGTCGCGCTGATCGCTTTCGGACTGTTCAACTTTACCGGCGACCCTGTGACGTTCATGGTCGGGCAGG
>JBGPYP010000315.1:0-3109 GCA_041493285.1 Casimicrobiaceae bacterium | reverse complement strand
GGCAGGCCCCACGGGCGAGCTGCGCGACGGCAGATCGCCCGCGCAGTTGGCAAATGAGCCCCGTCCCTTCGGGTTGGGCGCAATGGCACTCATCTGCGTTGTTGCGCGGCTTGCGAATAGGGCGAGCTATTCGCTGCGCCCGCAGTTGGCCAATGAGGCCTAGCATCTGAGACCATTGCGCCAGAAACGCGGCTCATGTGGGGCTTGTTCAGAGGATCCTTAGGCCTTGCCCGCAGCCATCGCCCGGGCGCTCGCGACGACCGGCGCGCGCCGCACCAGGCGCAGGCGAAAGTTGATGAACACGTCGGCCGCGAGCAGAAAGAAGAGCAGCGTACCCTGAAACAGCCCTGTGACTGCCGACGGCAACGCCAGGGCCATTTGCGCGGCTTCGCCGCCGAGATAGAGCAGCGACATCAGCAGGCTCGCCAGGAGAATACCCAGTGGGTGTAAACGGCCGACGAAAGCGACGATGATCGCAGCGAAGCCGTAGCCAGGCGACATCGACGGCAGGAGCTGCCCGATCGGTCCCGCCGCTTCATTGACGCCGGCGATGCCGGCGGTCGCTCCGCCGATGAGCATGCCTAGCCACACCGTGCGCCGCGCCGAGATGCCGGCGTAGTTCGCCGCGGCGGGCGCGAGTCCCGCGACACGCATCTGGAATCCGGCGAGGCTCCTGCGCATGAACAGCCACGCCGCGGCGACGATTGCGAGCGCGAGCAGGAATCCGGCGTTGAGTCGTGTCTCGGGCAGCAGATTCGGCAGCAGTGCCGCGTCGGCGAACAGCTTCGACTGCGGGAAGTTGAAGCCCTCGGGGTCACGCCAGGGTCCGTGCACCAGCCATGACAGGGTGAGCGTGGCGACGTACACGAGCATGAGGCTCACCAGGATTTCGTTGGCGTTGAAGCGGGTTTTGAGCCACGCGGGGATCGCCGCCCAAATCATGCCACCCGCTGCGCCGGCGATGAGCATGAGCGGCAGCACCCACCCGCTTGCGCCGTCAGGAAGCGCGAGCGCGACGCCGCCGCCGCAGATCGCGCCCAGCGTGAGCTGGCCTTCGGCGCCGATGTTCCAGACGTTGGCGCGATAACCGGCCGCAAGCCCGATCGCGCACAGCATCAGCGGTGAGGCCTTGAGTAGAAGCTCGCCGACACCGTAAAGGCTGTCGACCGGTTTGAGAAAGAACACGTAGAACGCCGCGAACGGGTTCTTGCCCAGACCCGAGAAGAGCACGAACCCGACGACGAGCGTCGCCGTCGCGGCAAAAAGAGGCGACAGCCAGGCCATGAGTTGCGACGGCTCGGGCCGCGCTTCCAGGGTCAGAGACAACTTTCGGCGCATAAGTCGCTATCGACTCAATCGTTCGATGAAAGTTGTCTCTGAACCCGTTCGCACACCCTGCGCGCCGATGAACGAGCCGCCCATGAGCAATCCGATCTCTTCCGCGTTCGTCTCCCGCGCCGGCTTGGGCGGCGAGAGCCGGCCGCGGGCGATGACACAGATGCGGTCGCAAATCTCGAACAATTCGTCGAGCTCTTCCGAAACCACCAGTACCGCGACGCCTTCGTCGCGCAAGTCGACCAGCGCCTGCCTGATCTGCGCCGACGCGCCGACATCGACGCCCCAGGTCGGTTGCGCCGCGATCATCACGCGCGGGCCCTGGAGGATCTCGCGGCCGACGATGTATTTTTGCAGGTTGCCTCCGGAGAGGCTGCGCGCGGCGGCCGCGGGTCCGGGGGCCTTGACGTTGAAGCGCGCGATCGTGGCTGTCGCATAGGCACGCACCGCGTCGAAGCGGATGAAGCCACGGCGCGTCAGCTCCTGCCGATGCGCGGTCAGGAGCGCGTTGTCCGCGAGCGACATCTCGGGCACCGCGCCGCGCCCGAGTCGCTCCTCGGGAACGAACGCCAGCCCCAGCGCGCGCCGCGTCGCGGCCCCCCGCGTTCCTACCGGCACGCCATTGAGGGTGATCACCTCTCCGACACCAACGCGACGCTCGCCCGATAGCGCCGCCAGAAGTTCTTTCTGGCCGTTGCCGGAAACACCGGCGATGCCGACGATCTCGCCGCCGTGGACCGCCAGATGGATATCGGAGAGATCGGTCCCGAACGGATCGTCGGCGGCGAGCGACAGCCCGCGCACGACGAGCGCACCGTCGCCGCGCGTCGTCGCCTGGCGGTGGCGCGGATGCGGCAGCTCGCCGCCGATCATCATGCGCGCAAGGCTCGACGAGGTCTCGCGTTGCGGATCGCATTCGCCGGTGACCTTGCCGCCGCGCAAGACCGTTGCCCGCTGGCACAGGGCGCGGATCTCGTCGAGCTTGTGGCTGATGTAGAGGATGCTGCAACCCTCGCCCGCGAGTCGGCGCAGGGTGGCGAAGAGCCGCTCGACCGCCTGCGGCGTTAGCACTGACGTCGGCTCGTCCATGATCAACAGCCTGGGTTCCTGCAACAGGCAGCGCACGATCTCGACGCGCTGCCGCTCGCCGACGGACATCGTGTGCACATGCCGGCGCGGGTCGAGCGGCAGGCCGTAACGCTCGGAGACCTCGCGGATGCGCTCGTCGAGACCGGCGCCGGCCGCATCGGGCTCGAGCGCGAGCGCGATGTTTTCGCTCACGGTCAGCGTGTCGAACAGCGAGAAATGCTGGAAGACCATCCCGATGCCCAGCGCCCGGGCGCGGGCGGGGCTCGCGATGGCGACCGCCTCGCCGTTCCACCGGATCGTTCCTGCATCGGGCTTGACGACGCCGTAGATGATCTTCATCAACGTCGACTTGCCGGCGCCGTTCTCGCCGAGGACCGCGTGAATCTCGCCCGGCATGACCGTGAGGTCGATGCCGTCGTTGGCAACGACCGCCGGATAGGCCTTGCTGATCCCTCGCAGCTCGAGTCGCGCGATCGCGCGAGGCTCGCCGGCCGCGGCGTCCGTGGCGGGCATCAACGGCCGCTTCCGCCGGCGCGCGGCCGTCTCGCGGCCGCAGTGAACTGCGGCGCGGCGGCGCGCTCACGGGCCTGAAGGAGCTCGGCGGCGACCGCGACCGCGATCGTCCCCGGTTCGCGGCCGTCGATCCCGGCGATGCCGATCGGGCAGGCCACGCGCGCGATCGAGG